>DUOR01000251.1 GCA_012838715.1 Actinomycetales bacterium | reverse complement strand
GGGACCGCGGCGCCCGGCAGGATGGCGGTGCCGTCGGGGCGGCGGGACCAGGCCTCCTCGGGCTCGGTCGGGTCGCGGCGGTCGTCCGGGAGGACGTTGTAGCCGTCGTCGTACGGACGGTCGAGATCGTCGTAATGACGGTCGCGGTCGTCGAGGTTGCCGCGGTCGTAATCGCCGTCGTGGCCGCCGAAGTCGTCGGCCCCGTCGTCGTGCGCATTGTCGTAACCGCGGCCGGCTTCGGGGGAGGTGAAGGTGCCGGGGGCGGGCAGCGGCACGGGCGCGTCGGCGCGGGTCTCGTTCATGCCGTCAAGGGCGTGGGGGCCGAACAGGCCGGGCTCCGGGGCGCCGTCGAGGAGATCGGTGCCCTGGACGTCCTCGGGGGCCGGGGCGGGCACGTCGTCGAGGGTGGAGGAGGCGCGGTGCGCGGCGGAGTCGACGGGCGCGGGCACGCGGAACGGCGGCAGGCCGAGCTCCTCCACGACCTCGTCGAGGGAGTCGGCGAACTCGGTGGCCGAGGCGAAGCGGCCGTCCGGCTCGCGGGCGCAGGCGCGGGCGACGAGGTCGTCGAATTCGTAGGGGACGCCGTCGATGGCGTCGGAAGGCGGGGGGACATCCTTGTTCAGCCGCTGCAGGGCCACCGCCAGCGAGGTGTCGCCGGTGAACGGGGTGGTGCCGGTGAGCAGCTCGTACAGGAGCACGCCGGCGGAGTACACGTCGGAGGCCGGGGTGACGTCGGCGCCGGTGACCTGCTCCGGGGAGAGGTAACCGACGGTGCCCACGATGACCGAGTTGGACGTGACCTTCGCGTCGGCGGCGGCGCGGACGAGGCCGAAGTCGGCGAGCTTGACCCTGCCGCCGTCGGAGATGAGCACGTTTTCCGGCTTGATGTCGCGGTGCACCAGCGACCGCGAATGCGCCAGCGACAGGGCCCGCAGCACGGGGCGCATGACGGCCGCGGCGGCGTGCGGCGGCATCGGGCCGCGTTCGCGGAGCAGTTCCCGCAGGGTGCCGCCGTCGACGAGCTCCATGATCAGGAAGACGTGCCCCGCGTCGTCGACGCCCTGGTCGTAGACGTTCACCAGGGATTCGTCGGTCATGCGGGCGACGGCGCGGGCCTCGCGCTCGAAGCGGACGCGGAAGGATTCGTCGTCGACGAACCTGGGGTCCATCACCTTCGCCGCGACGTGGCGGCCGAGCCGCAGGTCCGTCGCACGGTGCACCGAGCTCATGCCGCCGCGGGCGATGAGGGGACCGATTTGGTACCGCCCGTCGAGGACGTCGCCCTCACGCACTTCCACCATCCGCCTCATCGCCTCCCTAGTGTGACGCCCACCAGTATGACCGACGCCGTCCCGCGGGTGCCAACGAACCGGTGCGTCCCCGGTCGCCGGGCCGCGCCGGGCGGGTCCGGTGGGCCGGCGGCGGGCGGTAAGGTGGCGTTCGTGCGAAAGATCCCCATGTGCCCCGATGTCCTGCCCGCCGCGGATGAGTCACTGCCGCTGCCCGACGTCGCCGATCACCTCGGCGTGCCGGTCACCCGCGTGCACGCGCTGCTGCAGGAGGGGAAGCTGGTCGCCGTCGAGCGTGACGGTGTGCCGCAGGTGCCGGTCCTGCTGCTTGACGACGACGGCACGGTCAACCGTTTCGCCTCCGGCGCCCTCGCCGTGCTGGGCGATGGCGGCTACCGGCCGGAGGAGGCCCTGACCTGGCTGTACACGGAGGACGAGAGCCTGCCGGGCCGCCCCATCGACGCCCTGCACGGCCAGTTGGCGCGGGAGGTCATCCGCCGCGCCCAGGCCATGGCGTTCTAGTTCCCGCCGGTTTCCCGGCCGCTTCCCGGCGGGCGCCCGCCAAGTGCCCCGCCGATTTCCCCGCCCCGGAAGGCTACTTGCGTTCGGTGCCGCTGAGTTCGGGGTCGGTGGACAGGCGGTAGGCGGTGCCGTCGACGTCCTCGAACACGGCGGTGGCGGCGTCATTGCGGCCGGTGGCGTGGTCGGCGAAGCCGAGCACCAGGGCGCCGAAGGCGTTGTACGACGGTTCGTCGAGGTAGCTGCCGTGGTACGTGCCGTTGACCTGCGTCCACCGGGCCGGGCCGGCGTGCCGGTCCCAGGCGATGCGCGACAGCGGCTGCGTCACCATCGACTCCTGCTCGGCGACGGCGATGAGCATGGGCACGGTGGGTGCGGGGGAGGCGTAGCCGAAGTCCGAGGGCCCGGGCATGGCCGCCGCAATGCCGCGGGTGGTGAATTCGACGTCGTCGTAGCCGGACAGCGCCCCGTCGAGGATTCCGCCCATGCGGATGGCGGCGCCGCCGCCCGCGGAATGCCCGGCGAGGACGACGTTGCCGGGGCTCAGCACGATGAGCGGCGCCTGCACCTGTCCCTGTGCCTGGGCCGCGGCCTCGCCCGCGCCGCCCGTCGGCCAGTAGTACTGCACGCCGACGGGGCTGTCGGTGCCGTTGGGGAACGCGCCGTGGCACTGCGGCGGTGACTGGACGCCGTTCATGCCCACGAGGATTTCCTCGTACAGCGAGTAGATGAGGTCGTCGCAGGGCCGGACGTCGCGGGTGAACCCCACCCCGTGGTCGCCGGGCGCGCCGAAGTCCGCGCAGATGGTGCCCTCGGGGGCGACGGTCGGCGGCGCGGTGACCTCCGCCGACGCGCTTTCCGACGAGCCCGCCACGATGTCCGTGGCCAGGATCGGCCAATCGGCGGGGCCGGGTTGCGGTGGCGCGGGGTCACGGAGAGGTCATGGGGCGTGGCCTTTCGTGGTGACGGGGAGTTCGTGGACGCGGCCGGTGTTTCGGGACCGTTGCGCGTTCCGTGCGTTCGGTGCTGTCAGCGCGGTCACGGCGTTCCGGGAGCGGCGGGCGATGGCGGCGCCGATGAATCCGGTGATTCCGGCGGCGGCGTTGGGGATGGCGACGGCGGCGCGACGGCGGTTGGGGACGACCGCCCGGCCGGCGAAGACGTCGAGGTCGGCGCGCTCGATTTCGTCGAGGATGCCGGAGTACAGCACCCGGGCGGTGCGGATGGCCCGGGAGGCGGGCTGCGCGAGCATCGGGATGCCCGGGTCCGCCTCGCGGTACATGGCCCGGTTGAGGGAGATGAAATGCGCGACGGCGGCCTTCACCCGGGCGTCGGCGCGGCCGAGCTCCCGGCAGGCGCGCAGGCGGTCCTCGTCGACGCCGAAGGCCGCCCATTCGTTCAGGGGCAGGTACACGCGGTCGCGGTCGAGGTCCTCGGCCACGTCCCGGAGGAAGTTGGTCACCTGGAAGGCGCGGCCGAGTGCGGCGGC
>DUOR01000250.1 GCA_012838715.1 Actinomycetales bacterium | reverse complement strand
CGGTGGCGCGACCACCGCGGGCGAGATGATCATCGCGATGACCCACGCAGGCGAGGACGGCGGGACGGATTCCGGCGCCGTGCTGCCCGAGGGCGTCGACGGCGTCGCGGCCACCGGGTCCATGGTCGACCGCAATGATTCCGGCCTCGGCTTCATCTCCCCCGAGGGTTCGGCCGCGTTGTCCGCGCCGGTCGTGGCCTTCGCGTCCGGTGGCGCCATCGAGGAGAACGCCGCCCGTGCGGCCGCGGACTTCGTCGGGTGGGCCGGGGACAACGGTGCCTCGGCCGACGCGCCGGATGCCTCGCCTTTCGAGGGCCCGGCCGCCGAACTGCTCGCCGACGCGGAGGCCCGGGAGTCCGGCCGCTTCGTCCCCAACCCGGACGCCGGTGGCGCCGAGGACGGGGCGGACGGCGAGGAGCCGGCCGACCGCTCGGACCCGCGCGATGACGACGCCGCCCCGGCGGAAGGCCCGGGATCGGCGCTGGTGCTGGTGGACACGTCGGAAAGCATGGATCTGCCCGCGGTGACCGGCCCGCTGACGCCGCTGCTGGCGGAGGCGTCCGAGGGTGAGGGCCAGCGGGTGGCGGTGTGGAACTACTCCTCGCCGCAGACGCCCGGCGTGACCAACCCCGTGCGCGCGAACGTGTTCTTCGGGCCGGGCAGCCTCGGCGCGTCGCAGGACGTGCTCGGGTCGCTGGGCACGGTCGGCGAACCGTGGCTGTGGCGGTCCATCGGGCCCGCGCACGAGTACGCGCTCGGCGAGTACCGCGAGGGCATGCCCAACCGGATTGTGCTGGTGACAAGCGGTTCCGACGCCAGCGGCGACGATCCCGCGCCGGTCATCGAGGCCATCCGCGCGGCAAACGAGGCAGCCGGCGAGGGCCGCGGCGTGCGCATCGACATCGTGGTCGTCGGCGAGGACGCCACCGACGGGGCCCTGCGGGACCTGGCCGACGCCACCGGCGGCTCCCTGAACATCGCCGCCGCCGACGACGACGCCGCAATCGACGCCGCCCTCGCCCGGGCACTCGGGCTGTAAGGGTCCGGGCTGGGCGGGCGGAGCCGGCCACTCGACGGCACCGACCGTGCCCGGGTACCGGTCACGCCCGGGCAGCCGGGCAGCACCGGCACCCGGGATCGACGAAGCGCCCCGCGGGGAGAAATGCGGGGCGCTTTTCGTTCGTCGCGCGCGGGCCCGGGCAATCCCGGGGCGCGCGGTGCTAGCTGATGCGGCGCTTGCGGCGGGCGGCGAGCTCGTCGACCGGGGCCTCCACCTGCGTGCCGTCGACGCGCTCGGAGGGGAAGTTGGAGATGGAGCCGGCGAGCTCCTTCATGATGCCCGGCACCGCGATGCCGAACACGCCCTGGCCGCCGTTGAGGAGGTCGATGACTTCCTCGTTGGAACGGCACTGGTAGACGGTGCGGCCGTCGGACACCAGGGTGATGGTGGCGAGGTCATCGACGCCGAGGTCGCGGAGCTTGTCCACGGCCAGGCGGATGTTCTGCAGGGAAATGCCGGTGTCCAGCAGCCCGCGGACGATCTTCAGGACCAGGATGTCGCGGAAGGAGTACAGGCGCTGGGTGCCGGAGCCGTGCGCGTTGCGGATGGACGGCTCGACCAGGCCGGTGCGGGCCCAGTAGTCCAGCTGGCGGTAGGTGATGCCGGCGACCTGGCATGCGATGGGCACGCGGTAGCCGACCTCTTCGTCGGGACCCATGTCGAACAGCGATTCCTGGACGCCGTCGGCATTGGCGCCGCCAATCTCGGCGGGCCCGTCCTGATGGCGATCGGAGCGATCGTCGGTCATATTCGCTTCTCCCCTGCTAGTTGCACTGCTGTTGTTTATCTTTCGCCAAGGTTAAGGCCCTGTCAACAGATTTACGGCAGACACGCCCTGAGGTTGAAGTTGAAGTTGAGGTTTAGGGTCACGCGCCCGTGGGGCAGGTGTCGCCCCTCCCCCGGAATGCGCAAAGGCCCAGCTCAGCGAGCCGGGCCTTGGTGCGACGTGGGATTATGCTTTCCGACGCGCCGATCAGCGTTCGGGGGTGGAGCCGGGGGTACCACTTCCGTCACTTGAATCATCATCAGTCACATCAGTGTCATTTTCGGGGCCGTTGCCGGGGTTCCCGATGGTGCCGCCGCCATTACCGGGGTTCCCGATGGTGCCGCCGTTGCCCAGGAAGTCATCGGCGTCGATGCCCTCGAGGAACTTCGCGAACTCCTCCACGGACGCCTCCTCGGCCTCCGCGGGAGCCGCGCCGCCACCGTCGAAAAGCGGGGCGGCCGGCACCGACGCGGCCTCGGCGACGTCGCGCGCGGCGACCAGGGGAACCTCCGCGACCTCGCACACGGCCACCGCGTCGGAGACGCGCACGTCGACGCGGTTGCCGTTGTCCAGGACGAGCGCGGCGATGAACACGCCCTCGTGGTAGCCGGTGATTTCGGCGCGGTCGATGGTGTTGCCGCAGGCCTCGGCCATTTCGACGATGACCTCCGGCGACCCCGGGCGGTTCTGCATCATCCCCGACTCGCGCGCCGCCAGCGACGCGGCCTCCGCGGCGCCCAGCCACACCGGCATCACGCGGGAGCGTTCGGCCCACGCCAGGAGCAGCACCGGATCGTCCTCGGGCTCGTGCACGAGGATGCCCCGCGACTCGACTTCCACGAACTCTTCCATGTGCCTCTCCTTAACGCGGCCCGCGGCGGGCCCTCGAAAAACGGAACCGGGCCGCCCCCGAAGGT
>DUOR01000249.1 GCA_012838715.1 Actinomycetales bacterium | reverse complement strand
TCCGGGCGGCGCCCCGCGCCGCGGACGCAAGTCGAAGCGGCAGAAGCGGCACGAGTACGAGTCGATGCAGGCTCCGTCGGTCGTCGGTGGCGTCAAGCTGCCGAACGGCCGCGGCCAGAGCATCCGGCTCGCGCGCGGCGCCTCCCTGTCCGACTTCGCGGAGAAGATCGGCGCCGACGCCGCCGCGCTGGTGCAGGCTCTCTTCAACCTCGGCGAGATGGTCACCGCGACCGCCTCGGTGAGCGACGAGACGCTGAAGCTTCTCGGCGAGGAGATGGACTACAAGGTCGAGGTCGTGTCCCCGGAGGACGAGGACCGCGAGCTCCTGGAGTCCTTCGACCTGCAGTTCGGCGAGGACGAGGGCGGCGAGGAGGACCTGATGGTCCGTCCGCCGGTCGTCACCGTCATGGGTCACGTCGACCACGGCAAGACCCGCCTGCTGGACTCGATCCGCAAGGCGAACGTCGGCGGCGACGAGGCCGGCGGCATCACCCAGCACATCGGCGCCTACCAGGTGGGCGTCGACTGGGAGGACGGCGAGCGCAAGGTCACGTTCCTGGATACCCCGGGCCACGAGGCGTTCACCGCCATGCGTGCCCGCGGCGCCCAGGCGACGGACGTCGCCATCCTGGTCGTGGCCGCCGACGACGGCGTCATGCCGCAGACGGTGGAGGCCATCAACCACGCGAAGGCGGCCGACGTGCCGATCGTCGTGGCGGTCAACAAGATCGACAAGGAAGGCGCGGACCCGCAGAAGATCCGCGGCCAGCTCACCGAGTACGGCCTGACCGACGAGGAGTGGGGCGGCGACACCATGTTCGTCGACATCTCCGCGAAGCAGGGCCTGCACATCGAGGATCTGCTGGAGGCCGTGCTGCTGACGGCCGACGCCGCGCTGGATCTGCGCGCCAACCCGGACATGGACGCCCAGGGCATCGCCATCGAGGCGCACCTGGACCGCGGCCGTGGCCCGGTGGCCACCGTCATCGTCCAGCGAGGCACCCTGCGCGTCGGCGACTCCATCGTCGTCGGCGACGCCTACGGTCGCGTCCGCCGCATGATCGACGAGTACGGCAACGACGTCGAGGAGGCGGGCCCGTCCCGCCCGGTGCAGGTCCAGGGCCTGACCTCGGTGTGCGGCGCCGGCGACAACCTGCTCGTGGTCGACGAGGACCGCACGGCCCGCCAGATCGCGGACCGTCGCGACGCCCGCCGCCGCAACGCGCTGCAGGCCCGCAACCGCCGCCGCGTCTCCCTCGAGAACCTGGATGAGTTCATGAAGGAGACCAACACCCTCAACCTCATCCTGAAGGGCGACAACGCCGGTACGGTCGAGGCGCTGGAAGAGGCGCTGCTGAAGATCGAGATGGACGACGAAGTCCAGCTCAACATCATCGACCGCGGCGTCGGCGCGGTGACGCAGACCAACGTCACGCTCGCCGAGGCGTCGGATGCCGTCATCATCGGCTTCAACGTCCGCTCCGAGGGAAAGGCGACCGAGGCGGCCAACGCCGCGGGCGTCGACATCCGCTACTACACGGTCATCTACAAGGCGATCGAGGAAGTGGAGCAGGCGCTCAAGGGCATGCTCAAGCCCATCTACGAGGAGCGGGAGATCGGCCGCGCCGAGATCCGCGCCATCTTCAAGGCCTCCGCGGTCGGCCTCATCGCCGGTTGCATGGTCGAGTCGGGCAAGATGCGCCGCAACGCGAAGGTCCGCCTCATCCGCGACGGCAACGTCGTGGCGGAGAGCGCGAACATCGATTCGCTGCGCCGCGAGAAGGACGACGTCACCGAGGTGTCGGCCGGCTACGAGTGCGGCATGGTGCTGTCCTACCCGGACATCCAGGTGGACGACATCATCGAGGCGTACGAGATGGTCGAGGTGCCCCGCACCTAAGGCCCCTAGCACGCTGCCGCGCCGCACCGCGCGCACCGCGTGACGCTTCACGACGGAACCGGCCCCCACGCCAGAAGGCGAGGGGGCCGGTTTTTTCGTCGGCAAGCGCGTGCAGCGTTCGCGGAGGGCGAGCCCCGAAACGGGCGGGCGATCGGGGGCGCGGGAGGTTTTGCGGCTATCCTGGTTGGCCTACGGCCGTGTTCGTGAGGTAGATTCCCACACCTTGCGTCCGCGGCCATTCGGGGCCCGCCACCAGCGGTTTCCCCGTGGAACGGACACGTCCCCGACCGAAGGAGAAGATCGAGATGGCCGACCCCGCACGCGCGCGCCGCATGGCCAAGCGAATCCAGGAGATCGTCGCCGCCGCGATCGAACGCGAGGTGAAGGATCGTCGTCTGGAACTGGTGACGATCACGGACTGCCGCGTCACCGGCGACCTCCACGATGCGACGGTGTTCTACACCGCCCGCGGCCGCACGATCGACGAGGAACCCGATTGGGAGGCGGCGGCCGAGGCCCTGAACCGGGCGCGCGGCCAGCTGCGGTCCCTCGTGGGCCGCAACCTCGGCGTGCGCTACACGCCGACGCTGACCTTCGAGGTGGACACGGTGCCCGAGGCCTCCGCGCACATGGAGGAGCTGCTGGAGGCGACGCGCCGCCGCGACGCCGAGCTGGCGGAGCAGCGGAAGAACGCGCGCCCCGCCGGCGACGCCGATCCGTACCGCCACGATGACGACGACCCGGGGGAGGATTAGGTATGGGGCCCGCGGAGCAGGCGGCGCACCAGCTGTCGCAGTCGATCAGCCGGAAGATGTCGGGTCCGATTTCGGACGCGATGGACATGCTCGCCGACGCCAAGTCGGTGGCCGTGGTCTGCCACATCCACCCGGACGCGGACGCCATCGGCGCCGCGTCGGCGATGGTGATGGCCCTGCGGCAGCGGGGCATCCGGGCGGTGGCGACCTACGGCGAGGATTCCCTGCCGGCGAAGTCGCTGCTGACCATCCCGGGCTGGGAGAACTTCATGCCCTACGACGAGATTCCGGGGCACGTGGACACCTGGGTCGCCGTGGATGCGGCGAGCCCGCAGCGCCTCGGGGCGCTGGCGCCGCGGATGATGGCCGCGCCGCGCCTGATCAACGTCGACCACCATGACTCGAACACCATGTACGGCACGATCAACATGGTGGACGAGGCGGCGGAGTCCTCGACGATGGTGCTGCTGGACTTCTTCGAGGTGTGGGGCATCAAGCTGACCCGCGACATGGCGCACGCCCTGTACGCCGGGCTGCTCACCGACACCGTGTCCTTCCAGTTCGGCCGTTCCCGCATGCACACCGCGGCGGCGCGCCTGCTGAACCAGGGCCTGGACCCGCGGACCATCGGCGCGCAGCTGCTGGAGGGCCACCCCTTCGAGTTCCTGCCCTTCCTCGGCCGCGTGATGGCCACCGCCGTGCAGGACGCCGACTGGGCCGACAATGCGGGCCTCGTGTACGTCACCGTGGACAACGAGGTCATGGCGGACGTCGGCCACGATGAGGTCGAGGCCGTCGTCGACGTCGTGCGCACCACCCGCGGCGGCGACGTCGCCGCCGTGCTGAAGGAGTACGAGCCGGGCTACTGGACCGTGTCGCTGCGCACCACCGAGCTTGTCGACGCCTCCGTCGTCGCCGGGTCGCTCGGCGGCGGCGGGCACCTGCGGGCCGCCGGCTTCAGTTTCCGCGGCGACCACGCGTCGCTCGTCGAGGCGCTGCAGGGCGCCTCGGACGTCGCGGCGGCGACGATCGGCCACGGGGTACGCCGCAGCGTCCGATGACGGGGGAAACCCCGAGGGGCGGCGAGGCTGGGCCCGGCACCGCCCCACGTGAGACCGAACGCCCGGTG
>DUOR01000248.1 GCA_012838715.1 Actinomycetales bacterium | reverse complement strand
GGGAGCGCGCCGGGGCCCCCGGGCCACGTGACAGTTCGACCAGTACCGCCAATTGCGTGCACAACCTTCACTGTGACGTGCACCATGGAATCCATGGACAGGGACATGACCAACCCAGAGACCGACGCCACCAACCCAACCGACGCCACCGCCGGAACCGGCGCCACCGGGCCCGCCCCACTGTTCGAGGCCCCCGAATCCGTGCTCAACGCCTCCGCCCAGCGTTCCCGGGACTTCGCCATCGTCACCGGCGCGGCCTCCGGCATCGGGCGGGCCCTGGCCATTTCCCTGGCCGGCGACGGATACCGCGTCGCCATCGCCGACCGCAATGGTGAGGGCTTGCGTAGCACCATCGACGCCGCCCGCCGCGCGGCCGCCGGCAACAACCCGAACCCCGAGCCGGTCGTCGACGCCACGGCCCTCGACGTGTCCGACTGGGATGCCGTCCGCGGCTGGGCGCAGCGGATCGTCGGCAAGCACGGCGCACCGCACGAGGTGCACCACGCCGCGGGCATCTCCGTGTGGGGCGACCCGACGAACCTGCCGCACGAAAAGTGGAAGGGCTGCATCGACATCAACCTGATGGGCACCATCCACATGGTCGAGGCGATGACGCCCGCCATGGCCGACGCCGGGCGCGGCAAACTCGTCATGGTGTCGTCGGCGGCCGGCATCCTCGGCCTGCCGTGGCATGGCGCGTACTCGGCGTCGAAGGCGGGCATCATCGGGCTCGGCGAGGTCCTGCGATTCGACCTGCCGCCCAAGGGAATCGACGTGCACGTCGTCGCGCCCGGCGCCGTGGACACGCAGCTGGTGCGCACCATCGACATTCACGGCATCGACCGTGAGGCACCGCGCGTGGCCAACGCGACCAAACTGTTCCGGGGGCACGCGATTTCGCCGGCGGAGGCCGCGGCCATCATCCGCACCGACGTGGCGAAGGGCAAGTACCTCATCACGACCTCCCACGACGTCGGCCTCGGCCGCTGGGCGCAGGTCAACATGCCGTGGGCCTACCGCGGCGTGATGAAGGTCCTCAACCGCGGCCTCCGCTGGGCCGCCGACGGCGCCGAAAAGAAGGACTGACGCGGGATTCTGGGCCGGGTTCTCCCCGGTGCCGGACGGGGCCCCGCTTGCCGACGACGTGAACCGGCGGGCGGGGCCCCGTTTTCTGCGTTCGTGTCGTGGTCGTACGCTTGGCGGCGGCCCCTATCGGCGCTGTTCGTCCGCCGGCGTCCCGAGGACGTGCAGGGCCGTGGCCAGCCCGTCGTAATGCGTGGTCAACTGCACCAGACCCACCTTCTCGCGCTCGGAGAAATGCGGGCCCAGGCCGGCCCAGGTCTCGTCGGTGCAGTCGCGGTTCTGGACGAGCTCGTCGACCACCGCGAGCATCGCGCCACGCGAACCCGTGAAACCGTGGTCCCACGTGTCGACCGCGGCGATCTCCGCCTCCGACAGGCCTGCGCGGCGGCCGATGACGCGATGGTGATCGCGCTCGTAATCCGCGCCCCGCAGGAACGCCACGCGCAAAATGCACAGCTCGGTGTCCTGGCGGCTGAGGTCGCCGAACGGCATCATCGTCGCCGAGTAGATGAGCCAGCCGCGGAACAGGCGCTTCGCGCGGCCGATGGTCGCGAACACGCCCAAGCGCTTGCGGCCCGTCGCACGCGCACCGATGGCCTCAATCGCCCCATTGACGATGCCCAGTTCGCGGCGACTCCCCGGACCCGGCCGCCCCGTCGGCAGCGGCTTCGATTCGGGGCGCCCCCGGTTGGCGGGGTCCGTGTTGTCCGTTTCGTTCGTGTGGGTGTTTTCGTCCATGAACTCACCCTACGTGCGGTGTACGTCACATACCTGGGTTTCGCCGCACGCGTGCGGGGTGCGTGCGGGTACAAGGCCGCGGCGGGCTGGGTGCGTGTGGGGCTCGTGCAGGGCTGGGCGCGTGTGGGGCTCGTGCAGGGCTGAGCGCGCCCGGGGGCCGGGCGCGTGCGGAGCTCGTGCAGGGCTGGGCGCG
>DUOR01000247.1 GCA_012838715.1 Actinomycetales bacterium | reverse complement strand
GGGGTGGGCCAGTCGTCGCCGAAGATCTTGATTTCCTCGCGGTGGCCCAGCGCGACCTGCAGGACGAGGGGGATGAGGTGGGTCTCGATCTCGCGGTTCTCGCCCTGCCCAGCCCACGCGCCGGCGACGTTGAAGTAGCGCAGGCTCGTGGCGCCCAGGCCGTAGGCGCGGGCGTAGGAGGTGATGGCGTGGTCGATGGCCAGCTTCGACGCGCCGTACGGGTTCGTCGGCGCGGTGGGCATGTCCTCGGTGATGGGCACCTGCTCCGGCTCGCCGTAGGTGGCGGCGGTGGAGGAGAACACGAGGTTGTCCGTGCCCGTGGCGCGCATGGCGTCGAGCAGCGTCAGCGTGGTGCCGACGTTGCCGTGCCAGTACTCGGCCGGGTCGGTGACGGATTCGCCGACGAGCGAGCGGGCCGCGAAGTGGACGACGCCGTCGAAGGCGGCGTCGTCGCGCTTGGCCTCGGCCAGGACGTCACCCGCGAGATCGGCGACATCGCCCTCGACGAAGACGGCGCCCTCGGGGACGCCCTCCCGGTCGCCGGTGGTCAGGTTGTCCAGGACGGTGACCTCGTGGCCCTCGTCGAGCAGGACCTTCGCGCACACGCCGCCCACGTAACCGGCGCCGCCGGTGACCAGGAGCCTCACTTGCGCACCACCATCACGGCGTGGGACAGGGTGTCCGGGATGTCCAGCGAATGGTCGCCGCGGGACAGGGTGACGCGGCCCGGGTGGACCTCCACCTCGGCGTCGGCGCCCGGCATGACGCCGGCGGTGTTCAGGCGCTTCATGTACGTCGGCTCGACCTGCAGGATCTCGTTGATCTGCAGGACCGTCACCGCGTACGGGCCGCCCTCCGGCAGATCCGACAGGCGCACGGCGTCGGCGGGCATCTCCGCGCCGGCGGGCACGTCCAGTTCGTCCAGGCCCGGGATCGGGTTGCCGAAGGGGGAGAGGGTGAACTCGTCGAGCACCTTCAGCAGGCGGCGCTCCACCTCCTCGCTCATGACGTGCTCCCAGCGGCACGCCTCCTCGTGGACCTTGTCCCACTCGAGGCCGATGACGTCGGTGAGCAGGCGCTCGGCCAGCCGGTGCTTGCGCATCACCGCGGTCGCCCGGGAGCGGCCCTCGTCGGAAAGCTTGAGGCTGCGGTCGGGGGCGACGGTGAGCAGGCCGTCGCGCTCCATGCGGGCGACGGTCTGGCTCACGGTCGGGCCGGACTGCTCGAGCCGCTCGGCGATGCGGGCGCGGAGGGGGATGATGCCCTCTTCCTCGAGTTCGAAGATGGTGCGCAAATACATCTCCGTGGTATCGACCAGATCCCTCACAGCAGTCCTCCGGGTACTCGAATTGCGGGCCACGCGCCCGGGGCCCCGTACCGGGGTGAACCGGCGGGGGCCGGGGCGCGTGAAAATCGGCGTCGCGGCCCACGGGGGAAGTGGGCCGCGGCGCGGCTCCCACCAGGATAACCCGACCGGCCGGGTGGAGGTGGCCCGAAACGCAGGCGACCGCCCGCCCGGCGATGCCGGGGAGGCGGTCGGTCGCGGTGCGCCGGCGGGGCCGACGACCATCGTGCGGGGCGCGTTACAGGGCGTAGGCGCGGAGCTTCGCGGCGCGGTCGCCCTCGCGGAGCTTCGCCATGACCTCGCGCTCGATCTGGCGGACGCGCTCGCGGGACAGGCCGAAGTGGCGGCCAATCTGGTCGAGGGTGCGGGGCAGGCCGTCGTCCAGGCCGTAGCGCAGCTTGATGACCTCCTGCTCGCGAATCTCCAGGGTCGACAGGACGCGGCGGACGTCGTGGTGGCGCAGGGAGGCGACCACGGCCTCCTCGGCGTCGGTGGCCTCCGAGTCCTCGATGAAGTCGCCCAGCGGCGCCTCCTCGTCGGTGCCGACCGGCATGTCCAGGCTCACCGGGTCACGCGACTGGCGCAGCAGCATCTCGATGCGGTCCTCCGGGATGCCCGACTCCTCGGCGAGCTCCTCGTTGGTCGCCTCGCGGCCGAGCTGCTGGTACAGCTCGCGCTTGATGCGGGAAATCTTGTTGACCTGCTCCACCAGGTGGACGGGGAGGCGGATGGTGCGGGACTGGTCGGCCATGCCGCGGGTGATGGCCTGGCGGATCCACCAGGTCGCGTAGGTCGAGAACTTGAAGCCCTTGGTGTAGTCGAACTTCTCCATCGCGCGGATGAGGCCGAGGTTGCCTTCCTGGATGAGGTCCAGCAGCGGCATGCCGCGGCCGGTGTAGCGCTTGGCCAGGGACACGACCAGGCGGAGGTTGGCCTCGAGGAGGTGGGCGCGGGCGGCGCGGCCCTCCTTGGCGAGGATCTTCACGTCGCGCTTCATGGCGCGGGTCATCTTCGCGTTGGTGTCGAGGAGGTGCTGGCAGTAGACGCCGACCTCGATGCGCTTCGAGAGTTCGACCTCCTCCTCCGCGCTCAGAAGTGCGGTCTTGCCGATCCCGTTGAGGTAAACCCGAACGAGGTCCGCCGAGGGATTGCTGTTGTTTCCGCTGCGGCGTCCGCGGTCACGCGAACGGGCGTCCTGTTCGTCATTTCGGATATCGGCTCGTGTCATGGGATCAGGCCCTCTCTGGAAGTCGACGATCTCACCCTGCTCAACGCGCCGGGTTCGAAAATTGTTCCCGACGCCCAATCAGTGTTCCCCTTCGCCGTCGCCGCCGGAAGCCCCACCGGGTACCCGGTTTTCGGCGCCGACGGCACCCCATGCGGCAAACCTGCTGGTGAATTAGGTCACTGGACGAAAGTGCCTATACAGACATTGCGATTGTGTGCGCCGGGACACTGTTGCACCTGCCCCAATCCGGGGGTGGGTAAACGGTGTCGTCCAGAGGGTTCCCCTCCGGTGCGCGCCCGTTCCCGCACCTCGTCGCTTGCCGACGGCGGTCGCGCCGCGTTTCGGCGGGGACTAGCACTCCACCAGGACGGTAAAGGGTCCATCGTTGACTGATTCGACCCCCATCATCGCGCCGAAACGCCCCTCGGCGACGGTCAGGCCGCGTTCCCGCAGCTCCGCGACGATTTTCGCGATGGTCGGCTCGGCG
>DUOR01000246.1 GCA_012838715.1 Actinomycetales bacterium | reverse complement strand
GCGCGCATGCCGTCGACGTCGAAGTCGGCGCAGAGGGACGCGATGCGGGCCAGGTGCACGTCGGAAAGCTCGACCCGGCCCACCAGCGCACGCGCGCGGGCGAGGCGGTCGCGCAGGTCACCGTCGGCCTTGGCCCACCGGGCGGCGAAGGCGCGGGGATCGTCCTCGTAGGCGAGGCGGCGGCGCAGGATTTCCACGCGGGTTCCGGGGTCGCGGCTGGCGGTGACGTCGACGGCGAGGCCGAAGCGGTCCAGCAGCTGCGGGCGCAGCTCGCCCTCCTCGGGGTTCATGGTGCCCACGAGGACGAAGCGGGCGTCCTCGGTGTGCGAGACGCCGTCGCGCTCCACCGTGACGTGGCCGGTGGCGGCGGCGTCGAGGAGCACGTCCACGAGGTGGTCCGCCAGCAGGTTCACCTCGTCGACGTAGAGCACCCCGCCGTCCGCGCGGGACAGCAGACCGGGGCGGAAATCGGCGTGGCCGGTGGTCAGGACGGTCTCCACGTCAATGGAACCGACGACGCGGTCCTCGGTGGCGCCCAGCGGCAGATCCACGACCTCGCCGCGCGGCAGCAGCGGCGCCAGCGCCCGCACCGCCGTCGTCTTCGCGGTGCCCTTCTCCCCGCGCACCACCACGCCGCCGATGCCCGGCGACACCGCCGTCAACAGCAGCGACAGCAGCAGCCGGTCATGGCCGACGATCGCGGAAAACGGGAACCCCGGAACTTTCGACATGCCCATATTCATACCCTGCCGCCCCCGCACGGCCGACGGTAGGGTGCCCCTATCGCAGCGGGTGGTCGCCCACATGAAAGCGAAAAAGAGCGGGCCCGGGAACAAAGTCCCGGGCCCGCCCCACGCGCACCAAAGTACGCGGACGCGATTAGCGCTCCAGCTTCAGCGCCTTCTGCGAGGCGTCCCAGACCTGCTTGTACAGGCCGGCGTCGTCGGAAAGCTTGACGCCGTAGGAGGGGATCATCTCCTTCAGCTTCGGCGACCAGTCGGCCATCTTCGGGCCGAAGCAGCGCTCCAGCAGGTCAATCATGACCGCCGGGGCGATGGAGGCGCCCGGGGAGGCGCCCATCAGGCCGGCGATGGTGCCGTCGGCGGAGTTGATGACGGCGGTGCCGAACTCGAGGGAACCGAACTTCGGGGCCTTCGCCGGCTTGATCACCTGCACGCGCTGACCGGCGGTGATGAGCTCCCAGTCCTCGTTGCGGGCGTTGGGCACGTACTCGCGCAGGGAGTCCATGCGGGCGTCGAAGTTCTTGAGCACCTCGGTGATCAGGTACTTGGTCAGGCCCATCTCCTTGGCGCCGACGCCGAGGAGCGACGGGATGTTGCCCGGGCGGATGGACTTGAACAGGTCCAGGTTGGAGCCGGTCTTCAGGAACTTGGGGGTCCAGCCGGCGTACGGGCCGAACATCAGGCCGCGCTTGCCGTCGATGACGCGGGTGTCCAGGTGCGGCACGGACATCGGCGGGGCGCCGACGGAGGCCTTGCCGTAGACCTTGGCGTTGTGCTGCTCGATGAGCTCCTCGTTGGTGCAGCGCAGCCACTGGCCGGACACCGGGAAGCCGCCGTAGCCGCGGATCTCGGGGATGCCGGACTTCTGCAGCAGCGGCAGCGCCTGGCCACCGGCGCCGACGAACACGAAGTTCGCGCGGACGGTGCGGGTGTCGCCGGTGTGCTTGTTCTTCACCGTGATGACCCACTTGGCGCCTTCACGGGTGATGTTGGTGACCTTGTGGCCGTAGCGGATCTCGGTGCCACGGTCGGACAGGGCCGCCAGGTACTGCTTGGTCAGTGCGCCGAAGTTGACGTCGGTGCCGTTGGGGTTGCGGATGGTCGACACGGGGGTCGAGAAGTCGCGGCCCTCGGCCATCAGCGGGAGGTACTCGGAGAAGCGGTCCTTGTCCTCGATGAGCTCCTGGTCGTGGAAGAGCGGCTCGGTCTTCAGGGCCTCGTAGCGGTTGCGCATGTAGGCGATCTGGTCGGCGCCCTGGGCGAAGGTGGAGTGGTCGACCGGCGCGATGAACGCGGCCGGGTCGGTGATCACGCCGTCCTCGACGAGGGTGGTCCACAGCTGGCGGGACACCTGGAACTGCTCGTTGATCTTCAGAGCCTTGCTCTTGTCGATCTTGCCGTTCGATTCCGGGGTGTAGTTCAGCTCGCACAGGGCAGCGTGGCCGGTGCCCGCGTTGTTCCACGGGGAGGAGGATTCTTCCGCGGGCTGGTCGAGTCCCTCGAAGATGATCTGGGACCAACCGGGCTCGAGCTCGTTGAGGAGCACGCCGAGCGTCGCGCTCATCACGCCCGCTCCGATCAGCGCGACATCGACTTCGTCACCGACGCGGGCGGGAAGCTTGTTTTCAGACACTGCCGTCAACATCCTTCATGCTTGTAATCGGGCGGCGCAGGGCACGTCCCCCGGACTGACACACTGTTTCCAATCCATTGTGTCACAACAGCGGGCGGGGCCTTTCGGGGTGGCACTAGGCTGTGGGGCGTGACCATCACCGATTCCTCGTCAACCATTCCCGCCGATACCCCCGATTGGGTACCCGATTTTCTCGGGAAGGGTTTCACCGCAACGACTTTGGAGTTGGGCACGGACCCGGACGGGGAGACGGACATTTACGCGACCGTCGTCCGTTTCGACCCTTCCGAGGGTGCCGACGCCAGTTTCGCGGCCCGCCCGGCGGTCCTGTGGGTGCACGGGATGACGGACTACTTCTTCCAGGCGCACGTCGCGGAGGCCCTGCACGCGGAGGGTTACGCGGTGTACGCGGTCGACCTCCGCAAGTGCGGCCGGTCGCGCCGGCCGGGCCAGCGCTGGCACCATGCCACCGATCTTGCGCTTTACGACGCGGACCTGGGTGCGGCGCTCGACCTCATCGTCGGCGCAGGGCACCCGTCGGTGACGCCGATCGCGCACTCGACGGGTGGCCTCATCGTGTCGCTGTGGCTCGATCGGATCCGCACCTCCGACCCCGCGCGGCACGCGAAGATCGCCGGGGCGATCCTCAATTCCCCGTGGATCGACCTGCAGTACCGGACCGTCCAGCGGTTCGTCGTCAAGCTCGCGGCGAAGGTGATGTCCCGGCGCCTGCCGGACAAGCTCACCCCCGACAAGGGCCTCGGCGCGTACGGCGAGTCGATTCACCGCAGCCGCAGCGGCGAATGGGACTACGACCTGACGTTCAAGCCGCTCGCCGGCCACGTGAAGACCTGGTCGTGGCTGCAGGCCATCCTCGACGCGCAGCGCACCGTCCACGCCGGCATCGAGGTCGGGGTGCCCTGCCTGGTGCTGCATTCGGACCGCTCCGTCATCAACCAGCCGTACTCCCCCGCCCTCGACACCGCGGACGCCGTCCTCGACGTGGAACAGATTGCCGCCCGGACGCGTTGCCTCGGATCGGGTGCCACGAACGTGGCCATCCCCGGCGCCCGCCACGACGTGTTCCTTTCGCTGGAGCACGCCCGCGCGCAGGCGCTGTCCGAAACCCTCGGTTTCCTCCGCGAACACGCCCCCACCCCGGCGGCGGATTAACCACCGGTACACCGGACCCCGCCCGGGGTCCCCGACACAGGAGCACAATTGACCACCGAACAGGCCGACGCCCGCCACTACGACCTCATCATCATCGGCGCCGGGTCCGGCAACTCCATCCCTTCCCCCGCCTTCGATGGCATGAACATCGCGCTGGTGGAGAAGGGCAGGTTCGGCGGCACGTGCCTCAACGTCGGCTGCATCCCCACGAAGATGTTCGTGCTGGCCGCCGACGCCGCCCGCAACGTCGCCGAGGCGGAGCGCCTGGGCGTCCACGCCACGCTCGATTCCGTGGACTGGGACCAGATCAAGCAGCGCGTGTTCGGCCGCCGCATCGACCCCATCGCCTCCGGCGGCGAGGCGTACCGGCGCGGCCCCGAGACCCCGCACATCACGGTGTACGACCGCCACGCCACGTTCGTCGGGCCGCGGCGCATCCGCACCGGCCAGGGCGACGAGGAGATGGAGATCACGGCCGACCAGATCATCGTCGCCGCCGGCTCCCGCCCGCACGTGCCCAGCTTCATCAAGGAGGCGGGCGTCCCCTACCTGACCAACGAGAACGTCATGCGGCTGGAGAAGCTGCCCGAGGAAATGATCATCCTCGGCGGCGGCTTCATCGCCACCGAGTTCGCCCACGTCTTCTCCTCGCTGGGCACGAAGGTCCACGTCATCGTGCGGTCCGGCGCCATGAACCGCAGCTCCGACGAGCAGGTGTCGGAGCGCTTCACCGAGGTCGCGTCGCGTACGTGGGACGTCCGCCTGAACACCCAGATCGATGAGGTGTCCGAGGAGTCCGGCCGCGTCGTCGCCAAGCTTTCCGACGGCACCACCGTCACCGGCGACGCTTTCCTCGTCGCCACGGGCCGCCTGCCCAACGGCGACGAGATGAACCTCGCCGCCGGCGGCATCGACATGCACGACGACGGCCGCATCGTCGTCGACGAGCACGGCCGCACCACCGCCGAGGGCGTCTGGGCCCTGGGCGACGTGTCCAGCGAGCACCAGCTGAAGCACATCGCCAACCACGAGGCGAAGGTCGTGTTCCACAACGTGCTCGCCGCGCGCGGCGAGGGCGCGGATGCCGGCGACGCCGCGGGTGCCGGCGATTCCGCTCGCGCCGGCGACCTGCGCAGCTTCGACCACCGTTTCATCCCGTCGGCGGTGTTCTCGCACCCGCAGATCGGCCAGGTCGGCATGACGGAGGGCGAGGCCGCCGCGTGGGCCGCCGAGAACGGCACCGAGATCACGGTGAAGGTCCAGAACTACGGCGACGTCGCCTACGGTTGGGCCCTCGAGGACGGCGACGGTTTCGCGAAGCTTATCGCCGACAAGAAGACCGGCAAGCTCCTCGGCGCGCATTTCATCGGCGAGCAGGCCGCGACCCTGGTGCAGCAGTGCATCCAGATGATGGCGTTCGACCTCGACGCCCGCGAGGTCGCCGCCAAGCAGCACTGGATCCACCCGGCCCTGCCGGAGGTCATCGAGAACGCGCTGCTGGGCCTCGAGTTCGACTAAGCCTCCCGCCTGCCTCGCGCCGGACCCCCCGGCCGGGCTCCCCGCGCCGGGGCCCCACCGGAACCCTGCCCGCCGAGACCCCGCCCCCAACGCGCCCCGCGCGTCCCACCGGAACCCCTCGCGCCCCACGCTTCCCGCACGTCCCATCGGAGCCCCGCCGCCCTCCGGCCGGCGGGGTTTTCTATGAATTTCGGTCCCTTCGATCGCCATATCGCAGATCCGAGAGCAGCGCTCACCAAGATCGCGGTTATTCCTTCTTTTCCGGGACATCGAAAACTCCCAACTTGGTGAGTTTCGCGAAATATCTACCAAGCTGGCGGTTATGCCTTCCCGCGATTTTCACGAATAACCGCGATCTTGGTGCCGCTCCGGATCCTTTCGACGAGCCGGGGGCGACGAAAAATGCACGGAAACGAAGACCCCCGGAATCGCACGTCAACCGGGTTTTCCGGGGGTCGGCCCCATTCCGGGCCTCGTGTCCATTCGTCCCCCGTTATCGCCGCTACGGCCATTCTGAAGCGATCCCCCGAAACCGCCTCGCGAACGACGGAGCAGCAGATCTGACAGTGCACGTTCTCGGAGCGGGAAGCCGGCGCGACAGTTTCATCGGCGCGACAGCGTCACCGGCGCGACAGCTTTATCGGTCGCCGACTTCACCGGCGCGACGGCTACGTCGCGGGCCTGCCGAGGCGGCGGTGCGTCAGCCCAGCTCCGGTACGCCGGTCGCCGCGGCGAGGGCGGGGCCGGCGAGGTGCTTTTCGACGGCGTCCGCAATCAGGTCGAGCTGGCGCAGCCGCTCCGCCCGGAAGTCGGTGTCGGGGGCGACGACGAAGCCGTCCCGGCCGACGGCGACGGCCACCTCATTCAGGAAACGCCGCCGGAACTCGTTGTTCTCCAGTAGCCCGTGGCGGTGGGTGCCGAAGAGGTTTCCGCGCCGCGCGCCTTCGCCGGGCTGCGCGCCTTCACCGGACAGCGCGCCTTCACCGGACAGTGACCCTTCACCGCCCACAGCGCCCTCACCGCCCACCGCGCCTTCACCGCCCACCGCACTCCCCCCCGGCAGCCACGGCTGCTCTGTGCTCCGGGCGACCTGGCCGTTGTGGACCTCGTAGGAACCGTCCGCGTGGTGGATGAGGGTCTTGTCCCCGGCGAAGACGATGTCCGCGTCGAAGATGCCCAGGCCCTCGGCCCGGCCGGCGCTTTCGACGTCGTCGACGATGGTGGCGCACATCATCTGGAAGCCTCCGCAGATCCCGAGGGTCGGCGCCCCTCCGGCGGCGCGCCGCACCACGGCGTCGGCAAGCCCCGACCCTCGCAGCCACCGCAGGTCGTTGAGGGTGGCCTTCGTGCCGGGGAGCACCACCAGGTCGGCGCGCGCAATCGTCGACGGGTCGTCGGTCCATTCGACGCGGACGCCGGGTTCGGCGGCCAGCGCCTCGACGTCGGTGGCGTTGGACACGCGAGGCAGGCGCACGGCGGCGACGGTGAGTGTGTCGGTGCCGAGCGGCCGCGTCGCCGGCCCAATCGGCCGGGAAGCGACGGTGCCCAGCGAATCCTCGGCGTCGATCCACAGGCCGCGCACGAACGGCAGCACGCCGAGGACGGGCACGCCGGTGCGCCCGGACACGGCGTCGAGGCCGGGCGTGAGCAGCTCCTCCGCGCCGCGGAACTTGTTCACCACGAAGCCGGTGATCCGCTCGCGATCCTCTTCCCCCAGAATCGCGTGCGTGCCGACGAAGTGGGCCAGGACCCCGCCCCGATCGATGTCGCCCACGACGAGGACGGGCAGGTCGGCGGCCTCGGCGAGGCCCATGTTCGCGATGTCCGATTCGCGGAGGTTCACCTCGGCGGGGCTGCCGGCGCCCTCGCAGACGACGACGTCGTACCGGCGCCGCAGGTCGGCGAGGCAGTCGGTGGTCACGTCGCGGAGGGCGCGGCGGCGCTCCCGGTACGTCAGCGCCGACACGTTGCCCTCGGCTTTGCCGCGGACCACGACCTGGCTGGTCTGGTCGGAACCCGGCTTGAGCAGCACGGGGTTGAAGTCGACGCTGGGCTCGAGGCCGCAGGCCAGCGCCTGCAGCGCCTGGGCCCGCCCGATTTCACCGCCGTCCGGGGTGACTGCGCAGTTGTTCGACATGTTCTGCGCCTTGAACGGCGCCACCGACACGCCGCGGCGCGCCAGCAGGCGGCACAGCCCCGCCACGATCACCGACTTCCCCGCGTCGGACGTGCAGCCCGCGACGAGAAAGGCGGGCGCGGGCGACGGCGAGGGCGTCCCCTCCGGGCTCCCCGGCATCACCTGATCCCCCACCCGATCGCCTATGCGCCCGGGGTCCAGCCGGTCAGGTACTGGCCCTCGACGGGGCCGCCGTCGGGGAGGGTGAGGATCTCGTAGCCGGAGTCGGTGACCAGGACGGTGTGCTCGAACTGGGCGGTCCACTTGCGGTCGGTGTTCTGCACGGTCCAGCCGTCGTCCCAGATTTCGTAGGGCAGCTCGCCGAGGTTGATCATCGGCTCGACGGTCAGGGTCATGCCGGGTTCGAGGACGGTGTTCTGGCCCGGCTCGTCGTAATGCAGGACCACCAGCCCGTTGTGGAAGGTGGTGCCGACGCCGTGGCCGGTGAAGTCGCGGACGGTGTTGTAGCCGAAGCGGCGGGCGTAGGACTCGATGACCCGGCCGATGACGTTGATTTCGCGGCCCGGCTTGATGGCCTTGATGCCGCGCATCGTGGCGTTGTAGGTGCGCTCGACGAGGAGGCGGTGCTCCTCGGTGGGCTCGCCGGCGAAGAAGGTGGCGTTGGTGTCGCCGTGGACGCCGTTCTTGTAGCCGGTGACGTCGACGTTGACGATGTCCCCCTCCTCGATGACGGTCGTGTTCGGGATGCCGTGGCACACGATTTCGTTCAGGGAGGTGCAGCAGGACTTCTCGAAGCCGCGGTAGCCGAGGGTCGACGGGTAGGTGCCGTGGTCGAGGAAGTACTCGTGGACCACCGCGTCGATGGAGTCGGTGGTGGCGCCGGGGCGGACGGCCTTGCCGGCCTCGACGAGCGCGTTGGCGGCGATGCGGCTGACTTCGCGCATGGCCTCGATGTCCTCGGGCGTCTGGACGAGCGGTTCGCCGACGTTTTCGCGGACCTCGTCCTTCCACGCGTACTCGGGCCGCGCGATGTCGGCCGGGACGGTGCGGATGGGGGTGGGCTCCTGGAGGGTCAGCGGTGCGCGTGTGGTCATGCGGTAACCATACCGCCGGTCATCCGGCGTCCGGCGCCGACCCTTCGTCGAGGTTGGCCAGGAATACGTCGGTGACGGCGACGGCGTGCTCCGAGCCGCCGCCGTGGACGATGAGCGTCGCGAAGGCGATGTCGTCGCGCCAGCCGGTGAACCAGGCGTGGGAACCGCCGGCGACTTCGGCCTCGCCGGTCTTGCCGTAGACCTCGCCGCGGGAGGCGATGGCGGTGGCGGTGCCGGAGGTGACGACGGCCCGCATGACGCCCCGCAGGTGGTCGGCGGTCGCGGGGTCGAGCGGCTCGGACGCCTGGGACTGCCAGGTTCCGGCGCGGGGCACGAGGGTCGGGGTCGGGGTGCGGCCGGCGGCGACGGTCGCGGAGACGAGCGCCATGCCGAAGGGGCTGGCGAGGTCGTGGCCCTGGCCGTAGCCGGCGTCGATGCGCTCGGCTTCGTCGGTGCCGTCGGACACGGAGCCGGTGATGGTGTCCAGGCCGGCGATGCGGTAGTCGATGCCGATGCCGAAAAGTTCGGCCTCGGACTGCAGTTCCCCGGGCTCCATCCGGTGCGAGATGTCGGCGAAGGTGGTGTTGCAGGAGCGGGCGAACGCGTCGGTCAGCGAGGTGTTCCCGACGCCGCTGCCGTTGTAGTTCGTCACCACGCGCGGCCCGAGCGTCATCGTCCCGGGGCACGGCACGGTGGATCCGGGCTCCAGCCCCAGCCGGTCCATGCCGGCCGCCGCGGTGACGATCTTGAACGTCGACCCGGGCGGGTACTGGCCGGTCAGCGCCAGGTCGCCCTTCTCGTCGGCTTTGCCGGTCTGCGCGACGGCGAGCACCTCGCCGCTGGACGGGCGCAGCGCCACCAGCATGACCTCCGCCTCCGGGCGGGTGTCCACCGCGCGCTGCGCCGCCTCCTGCACTTCCCTGCTTATCGACGCGCGGATGGACGGCTGCACCTCGGGTGCGACGCTGTGGAGGGTGGAGAGGACGCCGCCATCCGGGTTCGCGGCGACGATGGTCCACCCGTCGGCGCCCGAGACGTCGTCGGAGACGATGCGCTCCACCCGGCTCATCAGGTCGGGCGCGAATCCGGGGTCGGGCCGCACCAGCGCAGCTTCGTCGTTCACGGTGACGCCGGCGACGTCGGCAAGCTCATCCCGCAGTTCCTGCGGCGAGTCCGCGGGGAGCACGGTGATGGAGAAGGCGCCGGAGCCCTCGCCGGCCTGGCGGCCCAGGGCGCGGGCGTCGACGGACACGGTGGGGTTGCCGTCCTCGTCGCGCGGCATGCCGTTGTTGACGATGGTGGCCACGCGGTTGATGGTCGACTGCGCGTCGGCCACCGCCGAACGGTCGAGCACCACGCGGTGCACGGTGCCCGGCTCCAACAGCGACGCGCCGTCGGAGCCCACGACGGAGGCGCGGGGCGCCGGGGTGGAGCGGACCTCCGGGTGCTGGTTGTTGCCCAGACGCGGGTGCAGAGCCGACGGGGACCAGCGCACCGCCCAGCGGCTGTCCGACTGCGTCAGGTGGAACGTGGTGTCGTAGGCCCACTCCCGTCCCCCGCCGAGCCGCCAATCCATGTGCACCTGCGCGGTGGTCTGGCGGCCGTCGCCGCGGACCTCCCCCACCTCGGCGGTCATCGTCTCGGCCCGCAGGCCCTCCCACGCCGCGGAAAGATCCCGCTGCGCGGTGGTGGTCTTGTCGGTGAGCTCCGCCGCCCCGTCGACGTCGCCCATCCCCAGCGCCGCCAGGAACTCCCCCAGGACATCCTCGCCCGTGTCCGGCCGCGGCGTGCACGCCACCACCGACGCCACCAGTGCCAGCACGACGAGCAGCGTGGAGGCGCGGGCACGCGGCGAGGTTCCGGTCATGCGGTGGACGGTAGCACCGCCCCCGGATTGGATCCGGGAGCCGCGCCGCCCGCCTTAACCGACGGTAACTTCGGCCTGTCCGGAGTCCTCGCCCTCGGCGCGCATTTCGTCGGCGATGCGCATGGCCTCCTCGATGAGGGTCTCCACGATCTGGTCCTCGGGCACGGTCTTGATGACCTCGCCCTTGACGAAGATCTGGCCCTTGCCGTTGCCGGACGCCACGCCGAGGTCGGCGTCGCGCGCCTCGCCCGGGCCGTTGACGATGCAGCCCATGACGGCGACGCGCAGCGGCACGTCCATGCCCTCCAGGCCGGCGGTGACGCGGTCGGCGAGCTCGTAGACGTCGACCTGGGCGCGGCCGCAGGACGGGCAGGACACGATTTCCAGCTTGCGCGGGCGCAGGTTCAGCGACTGCAGGATCTGGTCGCCGACCTTGATCTCCTCCACCGGGTCGGCGGAGAGGGACACGCGGATGGTGTCGCCGATGCCCTCGGACAGCAGCGCGCCGAACGCGACGGACGACTTGATGGTGCCCTGGAACGCGGGGCCGGCCTCGGTGACGCCGAGGTGCAGCGGGTAGTCGCACTGGGCGGCCAGCTGGCGGTAGGCCTCCACCATGACGACGGGGTCGTTGTGCTTGACGGAGATCTTGATGTCGCCGAAGCCGTGCTCCTCGAAGAGGCTGGCCTCCCACAGCGCCGACTCGACGAGCGCCTCCGGGGTGGCCTTGCCGTACTTCTCCATGAAGCGGGCGTCGAGGGAACCGGCGTTGACGCCGATGCGGATGGGGATGCCGGCGGCGCCCGCGGCCTGGGCGACTTCCTTGACGCGGCCGTCGAACTCGCGGATGTTGCCCGGGTTGACGCGGACCGCGGCGCAGCCGGCGTCGATGGCCGCGAAGATGTACTTCGGCTGGAAGTGGATGTCCGCGATGACCGGGATGGGCGACTTCTTGGCGATGATGGGCAGCGCCTCGGCGTCGATGGTCTTCGGGCAGGCGACGCGCACGATGTCGCAGCCGGACGCGGTGAGCTGCGCGATCTGCTGCAGGGTGGCGTTGACGTCGTGGGTCTTCGTCGTCGTCATCGACTGCACCGAAATCTGGTGCTCCGAACCCACGCCGACGCCGCCGACGTTGAGCTGTCGGGTCTTGCGCCGGGGCGCGAGGGTGGGCAGTGCTTCCGGGATTCCGAGCGAGACGTTCACTTGAGCGGGGTCCTCTTCCCTGTGTTGCGGTGGGTGTCGGGTGGGTCTGGTGCGGGTGTCGGGCGCGGGGTTCCGGCCGTCGATCCGATCCTTGTGCCGTTCCTATTGCGCGACGTTAGTCCTATTGCGCGACGTTAGCCGAAAAGCCTGATGGGGTTGACCACGTCGGCTGCGATGACGATCACGCCGAAGGTCAGCAGGATGACGGTGAAGCCCATCGTGACGGGCATGAGTTTGCGGTAGTCGGCGGGGCCGCCGGCGGGTTTGCCGGCGAGGCGGCGGATGAGGTCGCGGATCTTCTCGTAGATGACGACGGCGATGTGCCCGCCGTCCAGCGGCGGCAGCGGCACGAGGTTGAACATGGCGAGGAAGAAGTTCAGGTTCGCCAGCATCATGACGAACATGTTCCACAGGTCGTTCTCGACCATCTCGCCGCCGACGCGGGAGGCGCCGACGACGCTCATCGGGCTTTCCTGGTCGCGTTCCGCGCCGAAAATCGACGCGACGACGCCGGGCAGCTTGCCGGGGATGGACAGCAACCCCTCGAACACGGCGGAGAACATGTTGCCGGTGAAGGCGAGCGACCCCGGGATCGCTTCCAGCGGGCCGTATTCGACCGTGGTGTTCGCCGGCCGCTCGAACAGGATGCCCACCGCGGGTTGCTTGACGACGCTCCCGTCGGCGGTCCGCCGGTCCACGATGTCCGGGGTGATGACGATGGTTTCCTCGCGTCCCGCCCGGTCGACGGTCAGCTCGACGGTGTCGCCTTCCGCGGAGCCGATGAGGTCGATGACCTCGGGGTACATCTCCACTTCGGTGCCGTCGACGGCCGTGATGACGTCGCCGGACAGCAGCCCGGCCTCGGCGGCGGGGCCGGCGCCGGTGCACTGCGAGAGGGTGCCGTCCTCGTTCTGGGTGGCGGGCACGCACTGGGTCTGGTGCACGCGGGGGCTGTAGTCGGCGTTCATGTTGGGCAGGCCCCACGCCACGGCGACGATGTAGATGAGGAGGATGCCGACGACGAGGTTCATGGCCACGCCGCCGGAGAGCACGGCGATGCGCTGCCACCAGGGGCGGCGCCACATGGCGTGCGGGTCTTCCTCGGGGGTCACCGGGTCCTGCGCGGTCATGCCGGCGATGTCGCAGAAGCCGCCGAGGGGCACTGCCTTGAGGCCGTATTCGGTGACGTGCCCGCCGGCGCCGGTGTGCTTTCGGCTGGTGGACCAGACGGTCGGGCCGAAGCCGATGAAGTACCTGCGGACGCGCATGCCGCACATCCGCGCCACCTGCATGTGGCCCCATTCGTGGAGGGCGATGGTGACGGCGATGCCGATGGCGAAGAGGATGACGCCCAGGAAGAAACTCACGCGGACACCCTAGCGCGACATGCGTTCGGCGAGTTCGGTGGAGTGGCGGCGGGCGGCGCCCTCGATGTCGAGGACGTCGGCGATGTCGCGGGGTTCGGCGGCGGCGTCGGCGCCGATGGCGGCCATGGTCTCGCCGACGATGTCGACGATGTGCGGGAAGGCGATGCGCCCCTGCAGGAACGCGTCGGCGGCCTCTTCGTTGGCGGCGTTGTAGACGGCGGGGACGCAGCCGCCGGCGGTGACGGCCTCGCGGGCGAGGCGGACGGCCGGGAACACTTCGTCGTCGAGGGGTTCGAAGCGCCAGTCCATTGCGTCGCGGAAGTCGAGGGCGTGCTGCGCGCCGGGGACGCGGGCGGGCCAGCCCATGGCCAGGGCGATGGGCAGTTTCATGGACGGCGGCGACGCCTGGGCGATGGTGCCGCCGTCGGTGAAGGTGACCATTGAGTGGACGATGGACTGCGGGTGGACGGTGACGTCGATGCGGTCCGCGGGCACGCCGAACAGCAGCGCCGCCTCGATGAGTTCGAGGCCCTTGTTCACCATGGACGCGGAGTTCAGGGTGTTCATGGGGCCCATGGACCAGGTGGGGTGCGCGCCGGCCTGTTCGGGCGTGGCGGTCATGAGCCGTTCGCGGGTCCAGCCGCGGAAGGGGCCACCGGAGGCGGTGAGCACGAGGCGGTCGACCTCGTCCATCGTCCCGGACCGCAGGCACTGCGCCATGGCGGAGTGCTCCGAGTCGACGGGGACGAGCTGCCCGGGCGCGGCCGCCTTGAGCACCAGCGACCCGCCGGCGACGAGCGATTCCTTGTTGGCCAGGGCGAGGCGGGCGCCGGATTCGAGGGCCGCCAGCGTCGCGCCGAGCCCCATCGAGCCGACCAGCGCGTTCAGCACGACGTCGGCTTCCACTTCGCGCACGAGCTTCTCCGCGGAATCCGCGCCGGTGATGCAGCCTTCACCGACGGTGGCCGCGGCTTCCTCGTTCGCGCACGCGACACGCCCCGCCGGTACGCCGAACTCCTCAGCTTGCCGACGCAGCAGGTCGGCGTTTCCCCCGCCCGCGGCCAGCCCCGCGACGGTGAACCGATCCGGATTAGCGGCAATCACCTCGAGGGCCTGCGTGCCGATGGAACCGGTGCTTCCGAGAACGAGAATCCTGGTCTTCACTGATGTATTGTTACACCCGATACTCAACATTCGCTGAGAGTGTGCCAAAATGCCCGTTAACGGCACCGCGTGCGGGGCCGATGCGGAACCGCCGCGTATGCCCGGCGGACCACACGGCACCGGTGCGGCGAAAGTTCGGCGCAACAGGAGGAATATCGTGGCTCAGACCCACAAGAAGGAAGAGATTTACAACGGCGTCAGCACGTCGGACGTCCCCTCTGCCCAGTGGGGTTGGAGCGGCATGAGCAAGCGCAGCCTGCAGATTGCCGGTTGGATTTCCGTGCTGTTCCTGCTCGGCATGCTGTTCGGTAACCACCCGGGCAACGTCGAGAACATCTGGCTCGTGGCCATCGCCGCGCTGTTCGCCATCGGCCTCCTGTGGCACGCCTTCTCCCCGCAGGGCAAGCAGGTCCGCACCGTTACGGCCCGCAACAAGGCCGCCGGCCACGTTGAGCCGGACTGGTCCGCCGACCAGCTGAACGGCACCGGCGCGTACGCCAACCTGACCGATTCCCAGATGGCCTCCTGGAACCACGCCCCGGGCACCTACGGTGCCGCCGCCGCCGGCGCCGCCGGTGGCCAGACCTCGATGACGGCCGGTATCCCGAACGAGGACGAGGACAAGGGCCGCGTCACCCGCGCCTAGTCACTGACCCGCACCGGATTCGACGCCGGGCCCCGCACGGGGCTACAGCAGCGAAAGAAGCCGCCCGCACCGATTGGGGCGGGCGGCTTCGGTGTTTCCGGGGCCCGGTCCCCTACGCGCCTTCGGCGGCGAGCTGGCCGCAAGCGGCGGCGATCTCGTTGCCGCGGGTGTCGCGGACGGTGCAGGGCACGCCCTGCGCGCGGACGCGGCGGACGAACTCGTCCTGCTGCGGCTTCGGGGAGGCGTCCCACTTGGAGCCCGGGGTCGGGTTCAGCGGGATGAGGTTGACGTGGACGCGGGAGCCGAGCGCCTTGTGCAGCTTCTTGCCCAGCATGTCGGCGCGCCAGCCCTGGTCGTTGATGTCGCGGATGAGCGCGTACTCGATGGAGACGCGGCGGCCGGTCTTGTCGGCGTAGTACCGCGCGGCGTCGAGGACCTCGGCAACGGTGAACCGGTTGTTGATCGGCACGAGCGTGTCGCGGAGTTCATCGTCGGGGGTATGCAGGCTGACGGCGAGGGTGACGTTCAGGCCCTCGTCGGCAAGCTTGCGGATGGCGGGCGCCAGGCCCACCGTCGACACGGTGACGTTGCGCTGCGCGATGCCGAAGCCGTGCGGGACGGGCTCGACGATGCGGCGCACGGCGGCGAGGACGCGCTTGTAGTTCGCCAGCGGCTCGCCCATGCCCATGAACACGATGTTGGACAGGCGGCCGCCCTCGGCCTGCATGAACGCGGCGGCCTCGCGCACCTGGTCGACGATTTCGCCGGTGGACAGGTTGCGCTGCAGGCCGCCCTGGCCGGTGGCACAGAACGGGCAGGCCATGCCGCAGCCGGCCTGCGAGGAGATGCAGAGGGTGGCGCGGTCGGGGTACTTCATCAGCACCGACTCCAGCAGCGTGCCGTCGCCGGCCTTCCACAGGGTCTTGCGGGTCTCTCCCCCGTCGGTGGAGATGTGCCGCACGGGTTCGAGCAGCGGCGGGAACAGTGCGTCGCGGACCTTGGCGCGCGCGTTGGCGGGCAGGTCGGTCATGGTTTCCGGGTCGGCCTCGAGGCGCCCGTAGTAGTGGCGGGCGATCTGGTCGGCGCGGAACTTGGGCAGGCCGAGTTCCGTGACGGCGGCCTGGAGCGCGGGCATGTCGAGGTCGGCCAGGTGGGTGTCGGGCATCCCCCGGCGCGGGGCGTTGAAGACGAGCGGCAGTTCCTTGGTCATGATTTCCCCATCATCGCACGTCATGCCCTCTGGCGGCGAACCGCGCGGACGGGTTGAATGGGAGTCATGAACGAACGCGACATCACCGGCCCCGACGGGCGTCGCCGCCCCGACGCCGATTTCCGCACCCCCGAGACCGCTCCGGCCCCCGCCCCGCAGCCGGATCCGGCGCCCCGCGGCGACGTG
>DUOR01000245.1 GCA_012838715.1 Actinomycetales bacterium | reverse complement strand
CACCGGCACCACCGGTTCCGTGTCCGGCCGCGGCTGCCTGCGCGCCGCCCGGCCGGTGCCCATCCGCGTGCGGGGGTCGGCCCACGGCGAGTAGTCACCGTCGCCGAGATCATCTGCGCCGTCGTCGAACAGCTCGCCGACCGCGCCGGTCCGGCCCGCGCCCGTCCCCTCGCTCCGGCCCTTGCTTCCCGACGTGCCCCGGCCCCACTTCCGGCGGGTCTTCTTCGGCGGGAGCTGGAGTCCTCCGGCGGTTTCGCCGCGCGGCTGGAACGCCTCGTCGACGGCGGCCCCGGGCGTGATGGTGACGCGGAGGTCGGGGCCGCGGGACGCGTCGGCGAACGGCGCGCGGTGGCGCGGGTCAATGCCGCCGGGGACGCCGTCGGGCCGGGAGAACGGATTGCGGCCGGACGTCAACGGACGGTCCCCCGCATCTCGTCGTCGCGGTCGCCGCCGTCGCGGGCCGCGAGGTCCGGGCGCTCGGTGCGTTCCGGGCGCTCGGTGCGACCGTCGGCGGTCTCATCGGCGGTCTTGCGCAGGTGCCGCCACACGCCCTCCACGAACGCGGACAGCGATTCGGGGCGGCGGTGGGAAAGGTTGCGGGCGGTGGGCGCGTCGTCGTCGAACTGCTCCTCCGACAGGGCGGCCAGGCGGCGGCGGAGTTCGGCGGGGATGCGCAGCTCACCGGAGTCGCGCAACCGGCGCGCGGCCTGCCGCTGCTGGGCGACGGCGTCGCGGCATTCGCGGCACGCCAGCAGGTGCCGCTTGGCGCGGCGGGCGGCGATGGGGGCGAGTTCGCCGTCGACGAACGCGGCGACGGCCTCGCTGCCAAGGTGATCGGTCGACGAGAAGCCGTATTCGGGGGCCGCCATCACCCAACCTCCTGACTGCGTCATTACCTGCGTCTTCACAACTTCCACTGCGCGACTTCCACTGCGCGTGCCGACGGTATTTCCCTCAGCTAACCGCCCACGATACCGGCGGACGGGCCGATGCGGCGGCAGCGCCGGGAACGGGCCGTCGGAAAGCGCGTGGGGCGGGCGGCGCGGTGCGGCCTAGCGGACCGGGGTGAGGGACTCCGCGGCGGTGCGCTCCGCCTCGGCGCGCTCCAGGGAACCGCGCAGCTGCGTGCGGGCGCGGTGGATGCGGGAGCGGACGGTGCCCATCTTCACGCCGAGGGTGTCGGCGATTTCCTCGTAGGTCAGGCCCACGACGTCACAGAGGACGACGGCGGCGCGGTAATCCGGGTGCAGATCCGCCAGCGCGCGCTCCAGGTCGGGGTCCAGGTTCGAATCGGCGAACACCTGCTCCGGCGTCGGCGCGGTGCCCGGCACGCGGTCGTAGTTCTCCGGCAGCGCCTCCATGCGGATGGTCTGGCGGTGGCGGACCATGTCCAGGAACAGGTTCGTGGTGATGCGGTGCAGCCATCCCTCGAACGTCCCGGCCTTGTACTTCTTCAGCGAGCGGAAGACGCGCATGAAGGTCTCCTGCGTCAAGTCCTCCGCGTCGTGGAGGTCGCCGGTGAGGCGGTAGGCCAGGCGGAAGACGCTGTCGCCGTGCTCTTCGACGAGCTCGGCCCAGGTCGGCATATCCCCGGTGCCGGCGTCGAAAGCCGCGGTGCCCGTGAGGTTCTCGGGGGCCTCGGCAATGGCTTCGCCCTCGGTGACCGCACCCTGGGCGGCCATGGCGCGCGCGGCATCGGCGGCGCCGATCGCGTCGTCGGCCGCGGCGGCGTCATCGGTTGCGCCGGCCCGGAGGCCCGCTCGTGGGGCACCGTCTTCAGTCATGGGGAATACCCTGCCTTAATCGCCTGGGGGTCCATTGACCTTAACCTGATAGTTCAGTGAGAGTACAGTCACGAGTTGGACTTTTTACGCCGTTCACCCCCGGGCGCTTTCCGACGCCCGACCCGCGGCAATCCGGCCCCGCCCTGT
>DUOR01000244.1 GCA_012838715.1 Actinomycetales bacterium | reverse complement strand
GCCATCGGCGCCACGACCGGTTCCGCGCCCGCGTCGCGCACGCCGACGGCCATCGCCTCCGCCGCCTCCCGCGCCGTCGCCGTGCCCTTGAAACTGTCCGGGCAGCACAGGACCCGGAAAAGCACCGCGCCATTGCCGCCGCCGTCATGTGAGGTTAGCCTTACCCGCATGCCTGCAATCGTATTCGACTGCCTCGTCCTGCCGGAGGAAACCGACGGCCTCGCCCGCGCGTTCAGCGCCCGACTCGCCCGCGTGGAGGCGGAGGGGCGCATCACGTCGCACTCCGTCAACGTCTCCGACGCCCCCACCGACGACCAGCTCCTCGAACAGTGGGAGCGCGAGAACCCCGGCGAGCCCGTCGGCGAACGCACCATGCGCCGCTACTCCCTCGAACTCGACGGCGTCGCCGGTTCGCTGAACTCCCTGACGATGGATCTCTCCCGCCTGCTCACCCCGGCCGCCGAGCTTCCCGACGACCCGGTGCTCCGCCAGTTCGACGACATGCTCGAGTCGATCGCCATCTACCCGTGGAGCGTCGCCGTCCGCCCGTAATCGGGCAAAACGGGTTAAACCGGAATAACACGGGCGAACCGGGCCGGAATGGGCCCTTTTGTTTCAGTTATGTTTCCCGGTCATTTCCCGGTCGTTTCAATGGGGGTGAAGCGGGGGACGCAACCCGGGCAAACCGCCGGGAGCGTTTCCCGCGACGGGGGCGAACATGACAGAATGCCAGTTGGAAAAAAACCCAACTCCCCGTCCCGGCCGGCGCCTCACGGTGCGCCCGCGTCACCACGCGGCCGCCGGAAGGTGCGCCGGACGGGCGCGAAGAAAGGTGATTAGTTGAACGTCGACGAGCGGGTTTCCGACTTTTACCAACTGGTGCTGCGACGCAACGCCGGCGAGCCCGAGTTCCACCAGGCCGTGTCCGAGGTGCTCGAGTCGCTGAAGATCGTCCTCAACAAGGACCCCCACTACGGCGACTGGGGCCTCGTCCAGCGCCTGTGCGAGCCGGAGCGCCAGATCATCTTCCGCGTCCCGTGGGTCGACGATCAGGGCCAGGTTCAGGTCAACCGCGGTTTCCGCGTGCAGTTCAACTCGGTGCTCGGCCCCTACAAGGGCGGCCTGCGCTTCCACCCGAGCGTGAACCTCGGCATCATCAAGTTCCTCGGCTTCGAGCAGATCTTCAAGAACTCCCTCACCGGCCTGCCCATCGGCGGCGGCAAGGGCGGCTCCGACTTCGACCCCAAGGGCCGTTCGGAGCTGGAGATCATGCGCTTCTGCCAGTCCTTCATGACCGAGCTGAATCGCCACATCGGCGAGTACACCGACGTCCCCGCCGGTGACATCGGCGTCGGCGGCCGCGAGATCGGCTTCATGTTCGGCCAGTACCGCCGCCTGAACAACCGCCACGAGTCCGGCGTCCTCACCGGCAAGGGCCTCACCTGGGGCGGCTCCCTCGTCCGCACCGAGGCCACCGGCTACGGCGCCGTGTACTTCACCCAGCGCATGATGGAGGAGCACGGCGACTCCCTCGACGGCGCCAAGGTCGTCGTCTCCGGCTCCGGCAACGTGGCCATCTACGCCATCCAGAAGGCCCAGCAGCTCGGCGCCACCGTCGTCGCCTTCTCCGACTCCTCCGGCTACGTGTCCACCCCGAACGGCGTGGACGTCGAACTGCTCCGCGAGATCAAGGAGGTCCGCCGCGGCCGCGTGGGCGAGTACGCCCAGGAAGCCGAGGGCGCGGAGTTCCACGCCAAGGGCAACGTCTGGGAGGTCGCCTGCGACGTCGCGCTGCCGTGCGCCACGCAGAACGAGCTCAACGGCGACGACGCCCGCACCCTCGCCGCCAACGGCTGCCGCTACGTCGCGGAGGGCGCCAACATGCCGTCCACCACGGAGGCCGTCGAGTTCTTCCGGAAGTCCGACCTGTACTTCGCCCCGGGCAAGGCCGCCAACGCCGGCGGCGTCGCCACCTCGGCCCTGGAGATGCAGCAGAACGCCACCCGCGACTCCTGGTCCTTCGAGTACACCGACGAGCGGCTGCAGGGGATCATGGAGAACATCTTCGAGTCCTGCGCCGAGACCGCCGCGAAGTACGACCACGAGCACGATTACGTCGTCGGAGCCAACATCGCCGGCTTCAAGAAGGTCGCCAACGCCATGCTGGCCCAGGGCGTCATCTAAGACGACCCGCCCGGCCCGAGGGGGCCCGTCCGCTGTCCGCGGCCGGGCCCCGTCGCCGTTTTCCGGGGTGAACGCGAGTAGCATCGCCAGGCATGGACATATCCATGTGGGCGCTGGCGGTCATCGCCGTCGTCGTGCTCGTCGGCGCGACGTTGCAGCGGGTATCGGGAATGGGGCTCGGCCTCATCGGGGCGCCGGTGCTGAGCATGCTGGTCGGCCCGGTGGCCGGCGTCATCATCATCAACGTGCTCGCCGCCGCCAACGCCGTGTTCCAGTCCGTCGCGGTGCGCCGCGGCATCGACTGGCGGCAATTCCGGTGGATCGCCCCGATGATGGTCGTCGGGGCCGTGCCCGTCGCGTTCCTGGTGCACACCTTGCCGACGGGGCCGCTGCAGATCCTCGTCGGCACGCTCGTGCTGGCCGGGCTGCTGGTGACCACCTACATGCCCCACCAGCGCAGAATCAGCGGACGCGGCTACGCGATGGCCGCGGGCGCCGCCGGCGGCGCGATGAACACCATCGCCGGCATCGCCGGGCCCGCCATCACGGTGTACGCGCAGGCCAGCCGGTGGCCCCAGCGCACCTTCGCGCCCACGCTGCAGCCGCTGTTCGTCGTCTCCGGCGTGGTGTCCCTGCTGGCTAAGGAACTGACCGCCGGCGAGTCCATCGTCGCCGGCGCGCCGTGGCACCTGTGGCCCATCGGGGTGGCGATGATGCTCTCCGGCCTGTGGATCGGCAACCGCCTCGCCGCCACCGTGCCGATGGCCAAGGCCCGCAAGCTCGCCGTCGCCGTCGCCGGCGCGGGGGCCCTGGTCACCCTCGTCCGCGGCACGCTCGAGGTGCTGTAGCCGGCGGGCGCGGCCGGCCTAGTGCAGGTTCGACAGGAACGCGCGGGTGCGGTCCTCTTGGGGATCACCGAGCACCTGCTCCGGGGGACCGCTCTCCACGACGCGACCGTCGGCCATGAAGACCACCTGGTCGGCGACGTCGCGGGCGAAGGACATCTCGTGGGTCACGACCATCATGGTCATGCCCTCGGCCGCCAGACCGCGCATCACCGCGAGCACGTCGCCGACGAGCTCCGGGTCGAGCGCCGACGTGGGCTCGTCGAAAAGCATCAACTTCGGGTCCATCGCCAGGGCGCGGGCGATGGCCACGCGCTGCTGCTGCCCGCCGGACAGCTGCACCGGATACGCCCCGGCCTTGTGCGCCAAACCGACCTGGTTGAGCAGCTCCATCGCACGCTCCTCGGCCGCCGCCGGCTGCATTCCCTTGACCTGCACCGGGGCCTCGACGATATTGCCCAGGACCGTGCGGTGGGGGAACAGGTTGAAGCTCTGGAACACCATGCCGATGTCCGCGCGCTGCTTGGCGGCGTCCTTCTGCGAAATCTCGTGCAGCACGCCGTCCCGCTCGCGGTAGCCGATGAGCTCACCGTCGACGTACAGCCGGCCGGCATCGACCTTCTCCAGGTGATTGACGCACCGCAGCAGCGTCGATTTGCCGCTGCCCGACGGGCCGATCAGGCACGTCACCGTGCCCGCGGGGACCTCGAGGTCGATGCCCTTGAGGACCTCGAGCCGGCCGAAGTTCTTGCGGACCTGGCGGGCCTCCACCATCGGGCGGCCGGTGTCGCGGGTGGGCTGGCTCATCGGGGGTCCTCCTCGTTGAAGCGGCGCTCCGGGGCGTCGACGACGCGGGCGTTGCCGGGCGGGACGCCTTCGGCGTCGGCGAGCGCGGCCAGCTGGCGCGCGGTGAGCTGGCGGGTGGCGCCCTTGGCGTAATGGCGCTCCAGGTAATGCTGGCCGACCATGAGAATCGAGGTGATGGCCAGGTACCAGGTGGCGGCGACCAGCAGCATCGGCACCGGCAGGAACAGCTCGTTGGCGATGTCCGTGGCGCGGCCGTAGAGCTCCGCGGTGTACGGCACCGCGATGACCAGCGAGGTGGTCTTCAGCAGCGAGATGAACTCGTTGCCCGTCGGCGGGATGATGATGCGCATCGCCTGCGGCAGCACCGTCCGGCGGATCGTCTGCGACCAGCTCATGCCCAGCGCCTTCGACGCCTCGGTCTGGCCCTCCGGCACCGCCTGGATGCCGGCGCGGACGATTTCCGCCATGTACGCGGCCTCGTTGAGGCCCAGGCCCAGCGCGGCGAGGATGAACGTGTTCTGCAGGACGGTCTGCAGGTCCACCTCGGTGAAGCCCACATTGACCGAACTGTAGATGGTGCCCAGCAGGCCCCAGAACACCAGCTGCACGTACACCGGGGTACCGCGGAACACCCACAGGTACAGCCAGGACACCGAGGACAGGACGGGGTTGTCGCTCATCCGCAGCACCGCGACGATGACGCCGCCGACGACGCCGATGAGCATCGCCAGCACCGTCAGCGCCAGGGTGTGCAGAGCGGCCGTCGCGATGCGGGTGTCGAAGAGGTACTGGAAGTACACGTCCCAGCGGTACGCCTCGTTGCGGGCGGCGCCCACCACGAACCAGGCCGCCAGGGCCAGCAGAATCGCGGCGGTGATCCAGCGGCCCGGGTGGGGCAGCGGCTTCGCCTTGATCGGCGCCGCCTCGTCCCGCCGGCGGGCGGCCGAAGTGTCGTTCGTCGTCGGTGTCATCGCGGTTCCTCCCCGTTGATGCGGGCGACGTCGACGGCGCCGTCGGCGAGCCCCCACATGTCGCACAGCCGGGCGTAGTCGCCCGAGTCGATCAGATGCTGCAGGGCGTCGGCCAGCAGCGGCGCCAGTTCCGAACCCTGCGGGACGGGCCAGCCGAAGGGCGCACCGTCGTAGATGTCGCCGGCCAGCTCCAGCTGCCCGTCGGCGCGCTGCACCGCCCACGCCGACACCGGCGAGTCGGCGGCCAGGGCGTCGGCCCGGCCGAGCACCACCGCGGTCGCCGCGGTGCTGGCGTCCTGG
>DUOR01000027.1 GCA_012838715.1 Actinomycetales bacterium | reverse complement strand
CGGCCTCGGGCCGCTACCGCCGCCGCTCCCGGGAGGCCCTGGATTCGACGGTGCACGCCATCGACGCGGAGGCGCGGCTCATCGGTTCGGTCGAGGTGCTGGGCGGCGTGTTCGTCACGCTGGTCGCGGCGGGTTCGGGCGTCGCGGCGATTCAGGGGCACCTGACCGTCGGCGAGCTCATCACGGTCGTCGGCCTGGCGCAGTTCATCATCGACCCGATGACCGCCCTGGGCAAGAACGCCTCCGCCGTGTGGGCCACGGCCGTCGCCTCCGCCGAGCGCGTGCTCGGCCTGCTGCGCGAGCCCTACGCCGTGGACGAGGGGGGCCGCGCGCTTTCCGACGCGCCCTCCGCGACCTCCCTCGCCATCGATGGCGTGGCGGTGTCGGCGGGGTCGCACCGCGTGCTGGCCGTCGACTCGGTGAAGGCGGGGGAGTTGACCGAGGCGCTGACGCTGACGACGCGCCCCGCCCCCGGCCGCTTCTTCGTCGGCGGCGTCGACCTGGCGGACGCCGAACTCGGCGACGTCCTCGACCGCGTCGTCGTCGCCCCGCACTCGGCCGACCTCTTCGACGGCACGGTGCTGGAGAACCTCCGCGCCGTCGCCCCCGACGCCACCGGCCCGGAAATAGACGCCGCCCTGGCCGCCGCGGGCTGCGCCGACGTCATCGCCGTGCTTCCCGACGGCCTGGACACGCGCATCGGTGACGCGGGCGTCATGCTGTCCGGCGGCCAGCGCCAGCGCATCGCCCTGGCCCGCGCCCTGCTGGCCGACCCTCCGGCGCTGGTGCTCGCCGACCCGACCACCGCGGTGGACTCGGTGACCGAGCAGGCCGTCGCCGCGGGCGTCGCCGCGTACCGCGAGGGCCGCACGACCGTTGTTTTGACCTCGGCCCCCGCGTGGGCCGCCCGGATGGAGGTGGCGTGATGAGCAGGCCCGGAATGTTCGCCGGGGCGCTGCGCCCCACCTACGCGGCCGACTCCCGCGACGCCGCGACGACCGCCGACCGATTCCCGGTCGCCGGCGCCAAGGAGACCTTCCGCCACCTGCGCGTGCTGGTCCGCGGCCGGGGACTGCGGCTGCTGGTCGCCGTTCTGGTGCTGACCGCCGCCGCCTGGTGCGGCGTGCTGGTGCCCAAGCTGATGGGCGGCATCGTCGACGTGGTCGCCCAGGACGGCGGCACCGGCGACATCGTGGAGCTGGCCGTCCGGATGATCGCCGCCGCCATCGGCGCGGGCATCCTGTCCGGCCTGGGTTTCGTTCTGGTCGCGCGCCTGGCGGAGACGGCCATCGCGGACCTGCGCGAGGACATGGTGTCCACGGCGCTGGGCCTGCCGGTCGAGCGCGTGGAGCGCGCGGGCGCCGGCGACGTCGTCTCCCGCGCCACCGATGACGTGGCCCAGGTGTCGGCGGCGGTCACGCAGACCCTGCCGATTGCGGCGGGCGCGGCGTTCACGGTGCTGGTGTCCATCGCGGGCGTCGGTTCGGTGCACCCGCTGTTCATGGTCGCGTTCCTCATCGTCCTGCCGGTGCACTGGATTGCGGTGCGCGGCTACCTGCGCACCGCCCCGGCCGTGTACGCCGCCGAGCGCGGCGCCATGGCCGAGCGCGCCCGGATGGTGCTGTCGACCATCCACGGCCTGCCCGCGGTCCGCGCGTTCCGCCTGGAGGCGCTGCGCCGCCTGGGCATCGCGGACTGGAGCTGGCGCACGGTCCGCCACGGCGTCGATGCGCGCATCACGAACAACGTGATCATGGGCCGCATGCACGCGGCCGAGTACCTGGGCATGGCGTCGACGCTGGTGCTGGGCTTCTACCTGGTGCAGGCGGGCATGACCACGGTCGGCGGCGCCACCGCGGCGATGCTGCTGTTCATGCGCCTGTTCGCGCCGTTGACCCGCATGGTGATGGTCCTCGACGTAGCCCAGTCCGGCGCCACCTCGCTGACCCGCATCGTCGGCGTGCTGCGGGAGAAGGGGCCGGCCCACGGGGACGCGGACCCGGATCCGTCGGCGGGCGTTCAGCTGCGCGACGTCAGCTTCAGCTACGGCCGCGGTGACGCCCTGGAGTCGGTGGATCTGGACATCCCCGCCGGCGCCACCGTCGCGCTGGTCGGTTCCTCGGGCGCCGGCAAGTCGACGCTGGCGGCCATCGTGGCTGGCCTGCGCATCGCGGATTCCGGTGAGGTCCGCGTCGGCGGCGTCGATTTGACCGTCGACGCGGAGGCCGCGCGCGGCCGCACGGTCGCCCTGGTCACCCAGGAGGTCCACGTCTTCGAGGGCACCCTCCGTGAGGATCTGACCCTCGCCGCCCCCGACGCCGCCGCGCAGTCCGACGACGCCATCCATGACGCCCTCGCCCGCGTCGGCGCCACCCCGTGGGTGCGGCGCCTGCCGGATGGCCTGGACACCATCGTCGGCCACGGCGGCCTGCGCCTGGACCCGGTGGCCGCGCAGCAGGTGGCGCTGGCCCGCGTCCTGCTCTCCGGTCCGCCGGTGGTGGTGCTCGACGAGGCGACCGCCGAGGCGGGATCGTCGGGCGCCGATGCGCTTGCCGACGCCGCCCTCGAAGTCACCCGGGGCCGCACCGCATTGATCGTGGCGCACCGGCTGGATCAGGCGGCGGCCGCGGACCGCGTGGTGGTCATGGAGGACGGCCGCATCGTGGAGGAGGGCCCGCACCCGGAGCTCGTCTCCGCCGGCGGCCGCTACGCCCGCCTGTGGGGAGCCTGGTCCGAGGGCCGCCGCCGGCAGGAGTAGGGTCGCGGTTCCCGCCGGGTCAACCGCCGGGTTACCCGCCCGGCTCCCGCCCCATTCCCGCCGGGTTCCCGCCCCCGTTACCGCGCCGCCGGCAGCTCCCGCGTTTCGTCGTCGGTGAGCTGGGCGGCGGCGAATGCGGTCAGTGCGGCGCTGGCGTCGAAGTTCACGCCGATGAGCACGACCTCGTTGGACGGCGCGATGTCCGTCTGCGCCCATTCCACGGCGGGTTCGATGCGCAGGTTCGGGCCGGCCTGGCTCCACACCTGCGCCAGTTCGAGGCGGTCGGCGATCCAGCAGTGCCCCTTGGATCGGATGAGGCCGCGGGTGCCGCGCAGCGCCGCAATCAGCCGCTGCCGGTCGAAGGGCCGGTCACCGCGGAAGACGACGGAGGAAATCCCGTACTCCTCCGTCTCCGGCGTGTGCGGGTTGACGAGTTCCTCGGCGTAGCCGTGGTAGGTCGCGGCGGTGGCTTCGTCGTAAAGCCCCGCGTCGAGGATGAGGTTCGCGCCGACCTCGCCGTCGGTGACGCGCAGCATGCGCGCGCGGGGGTTCATGGCGCGGATGGCGTCCTCGGTGGCGCGGGCGACGTGCTCGTCGATGAGGTCGGTCTTGGTCACGAGGACCAGGTCCGCGAACTCGACCTGGTCGACCAGCAGGTCGGACACGGTGCGTTCATCGTCGGGGGTGGCCTGCCGATCGGCGTCCGCGAGCGCCCGGCCCGCGGCGAGCAGATCGAGGAACTGCGACGCGTCGACGAGCGTGACCATCGTGTCGATCGGCGCGATGTCCGCCAGCCGCGTGCCGTCGTCGAAGACCCACTCGAAGGTTGCGGCCACCGGCATCGGCTCCGAAATGCCCGTCGACTCGATGACGATGTGGTCGTACTTGCCGGTGCGCGCGAGCTTTCCGACGCCATCCACCAGGTCCTCGCGGAGCGTGCAGCAAATGCAGCCGTTGGACAGCTCGACGAAGCGATCCTCGCCGCGGGTGAGGTGCGTGCCGTTGGCGATGAGCTCCGCGTCGACGTTGACCTCGGAGAAATCATTGACGATGACGGCGACCCGCCGGCCCGTGCTGTTGGCCAGCAGGTGATTGAGCAGCGTCGTCTTGCCGGAGCCCAGGAAACCGGACAGGACGGTGACGGGCGTCGGACGGGGAGTGGTGGTGGCGGTGCCGGTGTCGGCGGCGTTGGCGGTGGTGTCGTCGGCGCCGGCGGCGGCCGCGGTGCGGGCGGGGTTCGTGTCGGTCATGCCGGGCAGCATACGTTAACGAAAACGATTCCCAATAACCGGGAGGGCCCGTGGCATGGCGGCCATCCCGGGAGCCCCGTCACCCCCAAGAACCCTGCCCCGCCGCCATGATCCGGACAATCTCATTTGGTAGGATTATCCCGTCCATATAGTGAGAAGGGATCCCCGCGACAATGAGCGACACCACCGGCACGCTGAAGATCGCCGTCATCGACGGTGACGGCATCGGCACCGAGGTCACCGCCGAGGCCCTCAAGGTCCTCCGCGCCACCATCGGCGACTTCGAGACCACCGAGTACGACCTGGGCGCCCGCCGTTACGAGCGCAACGGCGAGCTGCTCACCGACGCCGACCTCGACAGCCTGCGCGAGCACGACGCCATCCTGCTGGGCGCCATCGGCGACCCCCGCAAGGTGCCGCCGGGAATCCTGGAGCGCGGCCTGCTGCTGAAGATGCGCTTCGCCCTCGATCACCACGTCAACCTGCGCCCCTCGAAGCTGTACCCGGGCGTCGAGTCGCCGCTGAAGAACCCGGGCGACATCGACTTCGTCGTCGTGCGCGAAGGCACCGAGGGCGCCTACACGGGCAATGGCGGCGCCATCCGCGTCGGCACGCCCCAGGAGGTCGCGAACGAGACGTCGGTGAACACCCGCTTCGGCGCCGAGCGCGTCGTGCGTTACGCGTTCGACCTGGCCATGACCCGCCGCAAGAAGCTCACCCTCGTGCACAAGACCAACGTGCTCGTGCACGGCGGCGGCCTGTGGCAGCGCACCGTCGACGAGGTCGCCGCCGAGTACCCCGAGGTCGAGGTCGACTACAGCCACATCGACGCCGCCACCATCTACATGGTCACGCAGCCGTCGCGTTTCGACGTCATCGTCACCGACAACCTCTTCGGCGACATCATCACCGACGAGGCCGGCGCCATCTCCGGCGGCATCGGTCTGGCCGCGTCCGCCAACATCGACGCGTCGCGCACCAACCCGTCCATGTTCGAGCCGGT
>DUOR01000243.1 GCA_012838715.1 Actinomycetales bacterium | reverse complement strand
GTCAGCGTTTCACGCTGGCCGGCGGCTTTGGTTGCATATCCTTTAGGCGTCCCCACGGGCCCGGGAAACCGCTTCCCGAGCCACCGGGGCATCCTTCACGTTTCACGTTCCGGCGGGCGCCGTCCCATCGGTTCCCGACTCACAGTCAGGAGTTCGCGTGTCATCCACGTCGGAAAGCTCCGCCACCCCGGCGGACCCCACGGCGACAGCCGCCGCGGCCACCCCGCGATCCCCGGGCGGCACCCGCCGAAATCACGCGGGAAATCACGGGGGAAAGCACAGGGGCGGCACCCGCCGAAATCACGCGGGAAAGCACACCGGGAAGTCCACGGGCAAGCGCAAGGGTTCCCTCAGCCCGACCCGCCTGAAGGCGTTGCTGCTGGTGGGGCCGTCGCTGGCGGTGCTCGCCGTCGTCATCGGTTACCCGATTCTGCGCGCCATCTGGCTGTCGTTCCAGGCCGACCGGCACATCGACCCCGATACGGGCATGTTCGTCGAGGGCGGTTTCGCGGGCCTGCAGCACTACCTGTACTGGCTGACCCAGCGCTGCATGCTTTCCGACGGCACCGTCGGCACCTGCGCCCCCGGCACGTTGTCCACGGACTTTTGGCCGGCGGTGGGGATCACGTTGTTCTTCGCGGTCGTGACGGTGTCGTTGGAGACGCTGCTCGGCCTGGCGATGGCGCTGGTGATGGCCCGTGATTTCGTGGGCCGCGGCATGCTGCGCGCGGCGGTGCTCATCCCGTGGGCCATCCCGACGGCCGTGACGGCGAAGCTGTGGCAGTTCATTTTCGCGGATTACGGCATCGCGAACGCGCTGCTCGACCCGTTACTCGACGGGCCGATCCGCTGGACGACGGACCCGTGGGCCGCGCGCGCCGCCGTGATCGTCGCCGACGTGTGGAAGACGGCGCCGTTCATGGCGCTGCTCATCCTCGCGGGCCTGCAGATGATCCCGAAGGACGTCCACGAGGCGGCCCGCGTCGACGGCGCCACCACGTGGCAGCGGTTCCTGCACATCACGTTGCCGCTGGTGAAGCCGGCGCTGATGGTGGCGGTCCTGTTCCGCACGCTGGATGCGCTGCGCATGTACGACCTGCCGGTCATCATGATTTCCTCGTCGTCGAACTCCCCCACCGCGACGATTTCGCAGCTGGTGGTCGAGGACATGCGCCAGGGCAACTTCAACTCCGCGTCGGCATTGTCGACGCTGGTGTTCCTGCTCATTTTCGGCGTCGCGTTCATCATGATCCGCTTCCTCGGCGCGGATGTATCCGGCCAACGCGGCATGGGCAGGCGCCGGAAACGGGGCGTGACGGGAATGTTCGGTCGTCGGAAAGCGACCGGGGGAACGGCCGGCGGAGACCCCGGGCACGCCGGCGGCGGAGGCCCCACGGACATCCCGGCGGGTCCGCCCGCGATGGTCGCGGCGACCGCTGCCGACAGGGCGTCCATCGACGGCCCCGGCGGCGCGGTCGACGGCCCCGAAATCATCCGGTTGGACGAGGAGGGCAAGCGATGAGCACGGGCAAGCGCGTCCGCCGGTGGGCGGGCAATTATCTCGCGGTGATCCTCATTCTCGTGTGGGGGCTGGCGCCGTTCTACTGGATGCTGGTGACGGCGTTCCGCAACAAGTCGCACACCTTCGACACGACGCCGTGGTTCACGCACGTGACCACCGACAATTTCGTCGACGCGCTGGCGACGGACAAGGGCAACGATTTCCTGGGCGCCATCATCAACTCGCTGATTGTCGGCGGGGCGACGACGCTCATCGCCCTGGCCGTCGGCGTGTTCACGGCGTATGCGTTGGCGCGGCTGGATTTCCCGGGCAAGGGCTTCGTCACGGGCATCATCCTCGCCGCATCGATGTTCCCCGGCATCGCCCTGGTGACGCCGCTGTTCCAGCTGTTCGGCAACCTCGGCTGGATTGGCACGTACCAGGCGCTGATCATCCCGAACATCTCGTTCGTGCTGCCGCTGACCGTGTACACCCTGACGAGCTTCTTCCGCGACCTGCCGTGGGAGCTCGAGGAGGCGGCGCGCGTCGACGGCGCGACCCGCGGCCAGGCGTTCCGCATGGTCATCCTGCCGCTGGCGACCCCGGCGCTGTTCACCACGGCCATCCTGGCGTTCGTGGCGACGTGGAACGAGTTCATGCTCGCCCGCCAGCTGTCGAACACCTCGACCGAACCGGTCACCGTCGCCATCGCGCGCTTCACCGGCCCGTCGGCCTTCGAGTACCCGTACGCCGCGACGATGGCGGCCGGTGCGCTGGTCACCATCCCGCTGGTGATCATGGTGCTCATCTTCCAGAAGTGGATCGTCTCCGGCCTCACCGCCGGCGGCGTGAAGGCGTAGGTGCTTTCCGACGCCCCGGCGCCCGGGCCCCGCGGCCACCGGCCGGGGCACGGGCACCGCACGGCACGCGGCCACGGGCCGGCCCCGCGGGACTCCCCGTTAGACTCGCGGCCATGACCGGAGCACACGAACCCCGCCACGACCTCAAGGCCCGCAGGATGCGGGTGGAGGCGCTGGCGGGGTTCATGTTCTTCTGGACCCTCGTCGTCGGCGGTTGGGCGGCGTACCGCATCGCCGTCGGGGAGCCGTCGGTGGCGTTGAGTTTCGTGCTGCTCCTGCTGGTGATCATCGACGTGATCATCTGGCGCAGGTGGCGCGAGCTGGCGTGAGGGCCGCTACTCCCCCATGAGGCTTTCGCGGAGGTTCTTGTCCTTTTCGAGGACGGCGTCGCGCATGTCGGCCTGGTACTTCTCCATGGCCTCGACGAGCTCCGGGTGGCCGGCGGACAGGATGCGCACGGCCAGCAGGCCGGCGTTCTTGGCGCCGCCGACGCCGACGGTGGCGACGGGCACGCCGCCCGGCATCTGCACGATGGACAGCAGGGAGTCGACGCCCTCGAGGTTCTCCAACGCGCGCGGCACGCCGATGACCGGCAGCGGCGTCGCCGAGGCGACCATGCCCGGCAGATGCGCGGCGCCACCGGCGCCGGCGATGATGGCCTTCAGGCCACGTCCGGCCGCGGACTTCGCGTAGTCCAGCATGCGCTCGGGGGTGCGGTGCGCCGAGACGACGCCCACCTCGAAGGGCACGCCGAACTCGGCGAGGGCCTCCGCGGCCGGCTGCATCGTCGGCCAGTCGGAGTCGCTGCCCATGATCAGGCCGACCAACGGCCCGTCGACGCCATTCAACTTCGCGGTCATGTTTCCCATCCTCGTTGTGTTGTGAACTTGCCGTCCCGGAATGCGGGCGCGACCTACTTCGCGACGTACCCGTCGGCCCACACCGCGTCCACGATGAACCGGGCGGCCAGGTCGGCCTCGCGCCGGGTGGCGGCGATGCCCTCAGGCGACGCGTCGTGCCCGGTCACGTTGACGTGGCCGAGCTTGCGACCGGCGCGGTGGTCCTTGCCGTACCAGTGGATCTTGGCGTGCGGGAAGCGGCGCCACACGGCGGTGAACCGCTCAGCGACGGGCAGCTCCGGGTCCTCGGCCGCGCCGAGGGTGTTGGCCATGACGGTCACCGCGGCGACCGGGGTGACGTCGCCGAGCGGGTAGTCCAGGACGGCGCGCATGTGCTGCTCGAACTGGTCGGTGGCCGACCCGTCCTGGGTCCAGTGGCCGGTGTTGTGCGGGCGCATCGCCAGCTCGTTGACGAAAATCTTCGGGTTGCCGTCGGCGTCGCGGGTCTCGAAGAGCTCCACCGCCAGGACGCCGGTGACGCCCAGTTCCTCGGCGACGCGGATCGACAGCTCGCGGGCCGCCCGCTCCAACTCGGCGGACAGGCCGGGGGCCGGGGCGACGGCCTCGACGCAGATCCCGTCGCGCTGCACGGACTCCACCACCGGCCACGCGGCGACCTGGCCGGACGGGGTGCGGGCGCACATCGCCGACAGCTCCCGGGACAGGGCGACCTTCTTCTCCGCCATGAGCGGCACGTCGTCGGCAAGCAACTTCTCCACCAGGCCGGGCAGTTCCGCGCGCGCGGGGAACCACACGCCGTGGCCGTCGTACCCGCCGCGGCGGGCCTTCAGGCACACCTGGTCGTCGACAGAATCGGCGAAGGCCAGCGCCTCGTCGACCGAACTGATGGGGGCGAAGGGCGGCACGGGCGCGCCGATCTCCCGCAACCGGTTGCGCATGACCAGCTTGTCCTGCGCGTTGACCAGCGCATCCGGGCCGGGCTGGACGGACACGCCGTCGGCCTGCAGCGCCCGCAGGTGCTCGGTGGGCACGTGCTCGTGGTCGAAGGTCATCGCGTTGACGGGACGGATGGTGCCGCCGGCGCGGACCCGCGCGGAACGGCGCAGGTCCTCCAGGTTCCGGTAGTCGCCGATCTCGACGTCGGCGCTGACCTGCGCCGCCGACGAATCCTCCGACCCGGCCAGCAGGCGGACCGACTGGCCCAACTCGATGGCCGCGGTCTGCATCATGCGGGCCAGCTGGCCGTCGCCGATGACGGTGACGACGGGCATGCCCGGCGCGTGCGCGGGATTCGCGGGCACGGCGGCCCGTTCGGGATGGTCGGGGGCGGTGCTGTTCTCCGGAGATGTCACGCGTCCATCATAGGCCGCGCCCAACCACCGCCACGAAGCCCCAACCCCTGCCGCCGTCAGCC
>DUOR01000242.1 GCA_012838715.1 Actinomycetales bacterium | reverse complement strand
GAGCCGCAGGTTCAGCCCGAGCAGCAGGCGCCACGGCAGCCGGAGCCGCAGCAGGCGCCGCAGCACCCCGAGCCGCAGCATGCTCCCGCTGAGGGGCCGGTGTCCGCGCAGCCGCAGGACGGCGTGCAGGATCAGGACGAGCAGGCACGCAAGGCGCGGGAGGCCCGCGAGGCGTCCCGGCGCATCCAGGAAGCGGCCCGCGAACAGGAACGCGCCGAGCGCGAGCGCATGGCCTTGGAACGCGAAGCCGCCACCCGCGCCGCCGAAGGTGCGGAAGGTTCGGTTCCCGCGAACTGGTCCGACGATCGGACGACGGAAGAAGCCGCCGGCGCCACCGAGGCTCCCGGGCAGGACGCCCCGGCCCGGGACGAGGCCCCGGCCCAGCCGGAGCGGCGACAGGAGGCCGCGCCCCAGCCGGAGAAGCCGCAGGAACCCCAGTCCCAGCCGCAGACCGAGTCTCGGCCCCGGCCGGAAACCACGGAGCAGCGTCCGGTCGCCGATGGCGGGCGGGAAGCCGCGGACGGGGATGCCGGGGCGTCGGGAAGTGACGACGGCGTCACCATCGGCGCCGTCCGCGAACGGTGGGACGAGGTGCTGGAGGCGTCCGGCGACCACGTGGCCGTGCGCGTGCTGGCGACGCAGGCCGTGCCGCTGGAGCTCGGTGACGGTGAGTTGACCATTGGGCATTCGACGGGCGCGCTCGCGAATCGACTGAACGATCCTGCGTACTCGTCGGTGCTCGCCACTGCGGTGCGCACGGTGCATGGCATTGACGTCGAGGTGCGTTGCGTCGTCGGCACCAACCCGCCGCAGCGGGAAACCCGTTCGGGCGCGCGGCCGCGCCAGCACCAGGCTGAATCGGCCGAAGGTTCGGAGGGTGCGTCAGCCGTCCCGGAGCGTTCTCCCGGAGATGATGGGGGCGAATCAACGATTGGCCGTGCCCAGGATGCGTCCGGAACTGCGGTAACGACTCCGCAGACGGCTGATCCGGGCGAGAAGCCCGTCCACGAGATGCCGCAGGCCGAGGCCGAGCGCCGCGTCGATGCCAGGGAGGCGGCCCAGGAGAAGGCGCGCGAGAATGCGTCGCCGAGCCCCGATTCGGCGTCCGCGAATGCGGTGGATTCGGCGAAGTCGGCGACCCCGGTGAATCCGTCGCCGCCGCGGGAGATGTCGGTGCTGGAGCGCGTCCGGCATCAGCGTCGCCTGGCGGAGGAGGCCCGCAAGCGCAGCGAGGAGCGCAACCCGACCGACCAGTCGACGGCCAACCAGGAACCGCAGCGTCCCCGCTACCAGCCGCCGGCACCGCCCGAAGGCACCGAACCGCAGCAGCGCCGCCACCGTTACTACGGCGACGACGCGCCCCCGCCGCCGGAACCCGAGCCTTACGACGACGTCCCGCCGCCCCCGGAGCCCAGCTACCCGGATGACGGATACGGCGGAGCTCCCGGCGGCTACGGTGCGCAGGGCGGGCAGTCGCAGGGGCAGCCGCAGCAGGGACAGCAGCAGCCGCGGCAGCAGCAACAGCCGCCCCGGCAGCAGCACGCACAGCAGCAGCCGCGGCAGCAGTCGCAGGATCCGCAGCGCCAGCCCCAGCATCAACATCAGGGTCAGCCGCAACAAGCCCAGCAAACCCCGCGGCCGCAGCAGAGCCAGCCCGGATATCAGCCGAACGCCGCGCCCGGCTCCGCAGCGCCCGGCCCCGCCGCGGTCGACGACGACGGTTTCGACGACGAGGAACGCGAGCTCATGGACGCCGCCCGCACCCCCGGCGAGCTCGACCACCGCGACCAGAAAACGGTCGTGATGGAACTGCTCGCCCGGGAACTCGGCGCGAAACCGCTGTAGCCGCCACGGGTGTCCGCCGCGCACCGGCGGCACCCGCCCCGGCCGTCTTTCGCCCAGCGCGAACGCGTTCGAAAACGGCCCGCGCCTGCCGGGGCCAATCCGGCCCCACCGCTACAATCGGCCGAGAACCCCGCGGGAACCCGCGGGAATGCACGGGCCGCACCGGCGCGTCGGCAAGCGACGTGAAACGCCGGCCCACCGGCCGCAACCCGGCCACCCGCCCGCGGCAATGAACCACCCCAGACGAAAAGGACCAGCCATGAGCCAGCCCGACATGAACGCCATCCTCGCCCAGGCCCAGCAGATGCAGGCGCAGCTCGCCGCCGCGCAGCAGGAAATCGTCGCGTCGACCGTCGTCGGCGAAGCCGGCAACGGCCTGGTCAAGGTCACCATGATGGGTTCCGGCGAGGTCACCGACATCGCCCTCGACCCGCAGGTCGTCGATCCGGAGGACGTCGACGGCCTGCAGGACCTCATCCTCGGCGCCATCCAGAATGCCACCACCAAGGTGCAGGAGCTCGCCGACGAGAAGATGGGCCCCCTGCAGCAGGCCTTCGGTGGCCTCGGCGACGGCATGCCGGGCCTCGGCTTCTAGGACCGGCGCCCCGAATTGTTCGAAGGACCTCTGCAAGATCTCATCGATGAGTTCGCGCGACTGCCCGGCATCGGCCCGAAAAGCGCGCAACGCATCGCATTCCACCTGCTGAAGGTGGAACCCGAGGACATCGGCCGACTGCAGTCCGCGCTCGGCCGCGTCCGCGAAGGCGTCCACTTCTGCCGCGTCTGCGGCAACATCTCCGCCGAGGACGTCTGCCGCTACTGCGGCGACACCCGCCGCGACCGCGGCCTCATCTGCGTCGTCGAGGAAGCCCGCGACATCCAGGCCATCGAGCGCACCGGCGAATTCAACGGCCGCTACCACGTGCTCGGCGGCGCGCTGGACCCATTGGGCGGCATCGGGCCGAACGAGCTGAACATCCGCACGCTGCTGCAGCGCATCGGCGGCGTTCAGCCGGACGTCCCCGCACCCGACGGATTCCGCCCCGGCGACGACGCCCCCGCGCCGATGCAGGGCGCCATCGACGCCGACGGCAACCTCCCGGCCCCGGAGATCACCGAGGTCATCATCGCCACCGACCCGAACACCGAGGGCGAGGCGACCTCGACGTACCTCGCGCGCCTCCTGCGCGATTTCCCGGGGCTGGCGGTCACGCGCCTGGCGTCGGGCATGCCGCTGGGCGGCGACCTCGAGTACGTCGACGAGCTGACGCTGTCCCGCGCCCTGACCGGTCGCCTGGCGGTGTGACGCCGGCCCACGTCGCCCGGCGCCAGACCCACTCCAGCGGGCCCTGACGGAAGTACCGCAGCCACAGGGCCGAGAACGACCACTGCGCCACCAGAATCACGGAGACCACGCCCATCGCGGCCGCCCACGCCGAAGGGGAGTCGCCCTCCGCGCCGATGGCCGGGCGCAGCGGAATCGCGGCGATGAACAGCAGCGTCGCGCCGATGTAGTTGGTCAGCGACATGCGGCCCAGCGGGGCGAACACGGCCAGTACGCCGGCGCGCAGGGGCGTGGACATCAGGAAGTTGAGCAGCGCGACGTACATCAGTGCCATCGCCAGTCCCGCCACCGCGGAGGACGGCGAGAAACCGGGCGCCATCGGGTCGATGTTCTGCCAGTACAGCGCGCCGGCCGAGGCAATCGCCGCGGCAATCAGGATGACCCCGTTCGCCCCGGCGTTGCGGTCGAGGCGGCGGGGGACGTCGTAAAGCGCGAGGGCGAAGCCGAGGAGGAACAGGCCCGGGATGGTCAGCAGGCCGCCGTCCAGGGCCAGCGCCACCGCGGTCAGCGCGACGCCGGACACGGCGGCGACGGGGGCGAGCCACCGTTCGGGGATGAACGTGGCCGGCAGCAGCACCACCAGCGCGACGATGGCGTACGGCAGCAGCGCTTCGCCGGGCTGCAGGAACTGGTGGCCGATGCCGAGCAGGAGCAGGAACGCGAAGCGGCGCAGCAGCACCGTCCGCGGGTGGGCGGCGCGCTGCGGGGCGACGCGCCACATCAGCCCGAAGCCGATGCGTGCCGGGCGGGAG
>DUOR01000241.1 GCA_012838715.1 Actinomycetales bacterium | reverse complement strand
GTAAGAACCGTGACGCCAACGCCAACGCCGTTCCGGCGGGCATGAGCCGCCGCCAGGCGAAGCTCGCCGCCCGCGCGGAGGAACGGGCCCGCCTCGCCGGCAACCCCCGGCCGTTCGGGAACCTCGACTCCGAGGCCGACCTCGTCGCCCTGCGCGAGTTCGCGCCCTCCGTGACCGTGCCGGCGAAGGTCACCGGCGCGAAGCGCCCCATCTTCCTGTGCACCGTGCTGCCCGGCGGCATCGCCGCGCTGACCCGCGCCACCGGCGAGGGCGGGGCCGCCTACGTGGCCATGCAGACCCGCCAGCGCTCCAACGACGCGGCCGCCGACCTGGCGCGCGCCCTGGAGTGGGCCCGCAACGCCGGTGATGGCGAGCAGCTCGACGGCGCCGTCGACGGCATGGACGGCGGCTCGCTGGACGCCATCCTCGACGGCATCGTCCTGGAGGACATGGCCGTCCACCAGGACTTCGAGTGGTGGATTCCGGAGGGCGTGGAGCGCACCCCGCTGGTGCAGCAGAACCTCGCCGCCGCGAACGACACCATCATGCCGTCGTACCGAATCAACCCGGACGTCCCGGGCGCGGTGTGGTGGATCGACCCGGGCGAGCGCGCCCACATCCGCTGGATCCGCCGTGAGGACGAGGGCCCGCTGCTGGACGCGCTGGCCCGCGTCCACGCCGCCGACAACCTGTCCATGGGCGAGGGCACCAAGTTCGCCGGCGTCTTCCGCGCCAACGGCGTGCTCGTGCCGGTGTGGGACCTGGACAACACCAAGGCGCACGATTCGTGGAACGCCGTCATCGAGGACGCCAACCGCCGCATCGACGCGGCCATGAAGTCCGATGAGCCGCTGACCGCGGCCGAGCGGAAGTCCCGCGAGACCATCGTGTCCCGCCAGGTGACCATCCGCTAGAACGCCCGAATCGCCGCGGCGGCAATCCGCCGCCCGGCCACGGCCGCCCGCCTACCTGAGTTCCTCGAACATCTGGCGGGCGGCTTCGTCGTCCCAGAGGACGACGTTGCCGGCGTGGCCGGTGTCCATGGTCCCGGCGTCGGGGACGGTCTCCGATTCGGTGCCGAAGGCCATGCGCACCAGCAGCACGCCGAGGTGCCACACGTGGTCGCCGCCGCCGACGGTCAGGGACTTCGTTCCCGCGACGCCCAGGCGGAAGAGGTAGAAGGGGTTGAGCAGCACGCGCGGGGAGGTGGCGCGCCCCATCAGGGCGCCCATGAATTCGCGCTGGCGGCCGACGCGGTCGAAGTCGCCGCCCGCGGTGGCGCGGGTGCGCACGTACCCGAGGGCGGTGGCGCCGTCGAATTCCTGGCAGCCGGCCTGGATGTCCAGGCCCGCGAGGGGGTCGTTGATGGGTTCGGCGGGGCACATCTCGATGCCGCCCATGGCGTCGACGATGTTGGCGAAGCCGCCGAACCCGATTTCGGCGTAGTGGTCGATGCGGATGCCGGTGGCCTGTTCCACGGTCTCCACCAGCAGCGGGGCGCCGCCGAAGGAGAAGGCGGCGTTGATTTTGTTCATGCCGTAGCCGGGGATGTCCACGTAGGAGTCGCGGGGGATGGACACGAGCCGGCCGCCGCCGACGGGCGGGAAGTGGGCGATCATGATGGTGTCGGTGCGTTGCCCGAGGTCCTCGCCGCCGCCGGTGGCCAGCGATTCGGCGTCGTCCTCGGTCATGCCGGCGCGGGAGTCGGAGCCGACGAGCAGCCAGTTCGTGGACAGGGAGCGGCCGGGCCGGTCGTAGTCGCCGGCGAAGGCGTCGACGCGGTTGAGGTTCAGGTCGACCCACACGGCGCCGCCGCCGAGCACGAGCAACAGCACCAGCAGGATGAGCTTCAGCTTGCGGCGCAGGCTGCGGGGCCGCCGGTGCGACCGATCGCGCGCGCCGCCGGGAAGGAAGCGGGACGCTTTCCGACGCAGTGATCCGCGCCCCGGGTCGTCCGCGGCATCCCGGTAATCCGGGAGGGCCCGGTCGGGGCGATGGCCGTTGCCGTGGCCGCCGAAGTCGCGGTCGGGGTCGTAGCCGCGGGGCGGGAACCGGGGGTCGTCCTGGCCCCGGAAGCGTTCGGCGTCCCCGGTGCGCCGGTAGGAGCGGGTCTCGTTGGCCGTGGCGTGCCGGCCGCCC
>DUOR01000240.1 GCA_012838715.1 Actinomycetales bacterium | reverse complement strand
CCGCACCACCTGGACGACGGCGGGGCGGGGCTGGGCGTCACCGCCCTCGGGCCAATGCGAAAGCGGGTTTTCGGGGGTTGCCTCATCGTCTTCGCCGGGGTGCTGGACATTGACGATGACGCGGTTTCCCTCGACGACGGGTCCGCAGGTTTCGGCGCCGACGGGGACGGTGAGGAAGCACTTGGTTTCGCCGCGGCGCTCCCCCTCCACCGCAACGGCGTAGAGGCCGTCGTTGGAGCCCAGGGCGTTGCCGTCGGTGGAGATCCACAGGTTGCCGTACTCGTCGAACGCGAGGTTGTCGGGGCAGGAGATCGGGGAGACGTCCTCCTTGTCGAAGCCGCCGAAGTAGGAGTACGCCTCGTCCGGGTCGCCGCACACGAGGAGCAGGTTCCAGGTGCCGGTGGTGCCGGCGTGGTCGTCGTCCATCTCCAGGACCAGGCCGTTCTTGTTCTCGGTGACGGGGGCGACCTCGGTGGGGCCCTCGTAGGGGCGGCCCGCGCCGTCGGTCTCCTGGTCGATCTTGTTGTCGTCGACCTCGCCGTCGCCGCCCTCGGCCATGCCGCGGTACTTGTTGTTCGTCAGGGCGGCGTAGACCTTGCCGGTCACCGGCGACGCCTCGACGTCCTCCGGGCGGTCCATGCGGGTGGCGCCGAGGGAGTCGGCGGCCTGGCGGGTGTAGACGCAGACCTCGGCGGCGTCCATGCCGTCGACGTGGGACTCGTCCTCGCCGTCGGCGTGGGCGGTCATCAGCGGCAGCCATTCGATGGTGCCGTCGAAGGCGCCGTCCTCGGGCAGTTCGCCGGAGCCGTCGATTTCGTCGGCCGGGGAGTTGCCGTCGAAGCGGGCGACGTAGAGGGTGCCCTCGGCGAGGATGCCCATGTTGTGCTCGAGGTTGCCTTCCTCGATCTTGCGGGAGGAGACGAACTTGTAGATGTACTCGAAGCGCTCGTCGTCGCCCATGTAGCAGACGACGGTGCCGTCGTCGGTGACGTGGATCTGGCCGGCCTCGTGCTTGAAGCGACCCAGGGCGGTGTGCTTAACCGGGGTGGACTCCGGGTCGGAGGGGTCGATTTCGACGATCCAGTAGAAGCGGTTCGGCTCGTTCGGCTCCTTGGAGACGTCGAAGCGGTCGTGGTACTTCTCCCAGCCGCGGTCCGACACGTCGTTCTTGATGGAGTAGCGGGCGAGCTTGCCCACCAGATCCTCGTCGTCGAGCTTGTCGACGCCGCCGAAGTACTGGTCGACGTTCTCCTCGCCGGAGAGCATGGTGCCCCACGGGGTGATGCCGCCGGCGCAGTTGTTGAAGGTGCCCTCGATGTCCATGCCGGTCGGGTCGGCTTCGGTCTGCAGCAGTTCGTGGCCGGCGGCCGGGCCGGAGGCGGTGAACTTGGAGAAGCCGGTGATGCGGCGGTTGTGGCGGTCGCCGGCGATGGGCGCGAGGAAACCGGCGTCGTCCTCCTCGACCGCGAGGATGGTGTGGCCGTGGGCGGCGATGCCGATGTTGACCTGTTCCTCGGTGGTGTCCTCGACGGACCAGTCGCGGAACATCATCGGTTCGGTGGTGTACTCGTGCGAGCACACGTACAGCAGGGTGCCGTCGGTGGATTCGAGGACGCCGGCGAAGTCGTTGTTGAAGCCGAACTGCTTCATCTGGCCCTCGGCGGTCTGCTCGTCGAAGTCCCACTCCGGGGCGCCGTCCTCGACGGGGTCGCCCCAGCGGATGAGGACGTTCTGCTCGTAGCCCTCGGGGATGACGATGGCGTCCTCCTCGTTCGGCTCGACCGGGGTGAAGCGCATCCCCTCGAGGGCCTCGCCGCCGTTGGACTCGGCGTTGCCGCCGGTGGCGCCGTCGCTGCCGTTGCCGGAGTCGGTGGTGCAGGCGGCGAGGAGGGTGGCGCCGCCGATGGCGACGGTGGCGGTGCCGCCGGCCTTGAGCGCCTGACGACGGCTGAAGGCGCGCTTGGCGACGTCGGCGAAGTACTCGTTGGCCGAGAACTCGTTGGGGGCGTCGTCACGGCAGGCATTGCCGCACTTGTAGGTGCAGGTCAGGGAGCTTCGGGAAGAAGCGAAGGGGTTCTTGAGCAGGTTCATTCCGCGCAGGGCCACGTCATTCCTCGTCTTTCGATCGCCGGGGGCTTCCGGGCGCCGGTTCCGGCGCCACGGGTCTTGACCCCGATCCGTGGCGGGCCACCGCGGTCGTCCGCCGTGCCGGTGGGGCTGGGGCAGGGCGGTCGCGGTGCGCGGGCTCCGGGGTCGGGGTCGTTACGCGGGTGACGCTAGATTTATGAGGTGGCGTTCCAGTGATCGATTAGTTGTCACGGAATGGCCGTCCGGTAAACGTCAGGTATCAGTGTCGCCTCGACCGGTGCCATCGCCCGTGAATGCCCGTAACGTCGGGGCATGGGCAGCTTCTTCGACGATGCGACGACTCCGTACCGATTGGGCCTGGCCGGCATGGTGGCCGGGCGCGACGACATCATCTGGCGCGACCGCGGATTCCTGGAGCTCACCGAGCCGACCGGCGGGGTGGGCGTCATTTCGGGCGGCGGTTCCGGCCATGAACCCCTGCACGCCGGTTTCCTCGGCGGGGGCATGCTCGACGCCGTGTGCCCGGGGCACATCTTCACTTCCCCGAACGCCCGCCAGATTCTCGAGGCCACCCGTGCCGCCGACGCCGGTGACGGCGTGGTCCACGTGGTGAAGAACTACACGGGCGACGTGATGAACTTCGGCGTCGCCGCGAAGCTCGCCGCCGAGGAGGGCATCCGCGTCGAGACCGTCCTGGTCGGCGACGACGTGGCGACCGACCTCGGCGACGATTCCGCGGGAGATTCCGACGGCGATTCCGGCCCCGACTCCGATTCCGACGGCGATTCCGGCTCGGGCGGTCCGGGCCGCCGAGGCACCGGCGCGACGATTCTGGTGGAGAAGGCCTGTGGCGCGGCCGCGGCCCGCGGCGCCGACGTG
>DUOR01000239.1 GCA_012838715.1 Actinomycetales bacterium | reverse complement strand
GCGGGCGGGTGCGGGCTCCCGCAGCGGGGGAGGGGCGGGTGCGCGGCGGCTAGGTGACGAGGACGTACAAGAGGATGGCCAGGGCGGGGATGGCGAAGAAGACCGAGGCGATCCAGCCGATGGCGACGGCCTTGCGTTGCGCGCCGTGGCGGGCGATGAACTCGGAGGCGATGACCGGGATGTTCCGCAGGAGCGGGATGACGAAGATGACCAGGATGCCGGCGCCGGCGAAGGGAACCATCACCGAGGTGGTCACCGAGGAGGACTGGGTGGCCATCGTCGCGGCGAAACCCGCGCCGATGGCGACGGCCGGGCGACCGTCGACGGCCTTGACCAGCATGCGCTGCGCCTTGCCGACCATGAGGATCTTCAGGATCTTGCCCAGCCAGGACACCGCCAGGAAGATCATGGCGACGCCCAGGAAAATGGTGACGGTGGCGGCGATGGCCTCGTCACCGGGGATCATGCCGGTCAGGCCGTCGATGCCGAGGACGTCGACGACCGGGTCGGTGAGCCAGCCGAGGACGTCGGCCTCGCCCGGATCGGGGAGGACCGTGCCGTACAGCAGGTCGGCGAGGAACTCGGCGGCGCGGCGCAGCGGCGAGAACAGCATCTCGATTGGCAGCAGGATGATGATGGCCAGCAGGTTGAAGAAGTCGTTGACCGTCGTCGCCGCGAAGGCCCGGCGGAACTCCTCCTTCCGGTCGACGTGGCCCAGCGAGGCGATGCTGCCGGTGACCGAGGTGCCGACGTTGGCGCCCATGATCATGGGGATGCCGACCTCGAGCGGCAGCGCCCCGGCGCCGACGGCGGAGACCACCAGTGCGGTCGTCGTCGAGGAGGACTGGATGATCGACGTCGCCAGGATGCCGATGAACACCGCGATAATCGGGTTCGACCCGAAGGAGAAGAGATCCTCCGCGGTGTCCTCGCCGAGCGCGCCGAAGCCGTCGCCGATGACGCCGATGGCGACGATGAGCATGTAGAGGCACGCCGGGACCAGCAGCCACAGCACCCAATCCGGGAGCTTGCCGAACACACGGGACTCCCTGCGGGCCTCATCGCCCTTGGAGACGGAATCGTCCGGGTTGTCGGCGCCCGGATCATCGGGGGCGGAGTCGGTGGAGCCGGTGGAGCCGTCGGGCTCGGCGGAATCGGCGGCGGAGTCGGAGTCGACGGCGGTGGCGGTCGCGCCGGTCAGGTCGTCGTGGTCGTCGCCGGGGCGGGCGGGTTCGGTGGCGGCCGACTCGGGCCGCGCGGTACGGCGGGGTGGGGTGGTCGTCATCGTGGGGTCCTTCGCCGGCCCCGTCGGTGGTGGGACCGGCAGGTCGGGGGCGAACGGTATTTACGTCACCCACGTTCCCGCATGAACCCGGAGTTCAGATGATGGCGCCGTGACCCCATGATGAACAGCGGTCAAAACCCCGGCCAACTGCGGTTATATGCCCGCGACGGTTGGTTCCGCCCGTAATGGGGCGCCCCATCGGTTTCGGGGGAACCTCCCCTAATCCTCCCCGTACCGCGTCTCCCGGACGACTTCCACGCCACCCATCAGCGCCACCCCGGTGACGCGGACGTGCGGGGCGTCCGGCGGCAGGTCATGCCCGGCGAGCACGACCTCCTTGGATTTCGAGGAGCCGAAGCCCCCCATCAGGCCGGTGCCCTGCACGGACAGGCGCATGTCCTCGGGGACGATGACGTTGATGCCGCCCATGATCGCGACGGCCACGATCTCCGTCGCGGGGGATTCGAAGCGTGCGTTGCGCAGGTCGACCTCGACGCCGCCCATGATGGCGACGGCGTAGTGCGTCGACGGGCAGAGCCACTCGCCGTTCTGCTCGGAGCCGAACATGACCGCGGCGGTGAACACCGAGCCGCCCGTTTCGCCGGTGACGTGGGCTTTGGCCACCGCCGACACGTCGCGTGCCGACGTATCCCGTTCGGCGGGCCGGTTCGCCGCGCGGGGCGCCGGCGGTGCGGGGTGGGGGCGCTGCGCGATCTCGCGGGTGCCCCGAGGATCGGCGCCGCCGATGACGTCGAGCGGGTTGGGCACCAGATCCTTCAGCGGGTCCACGATTTCCCCGCGGGTCCGCCCCGCCCAGACGGCTTCGGTGCGCTGCTCGAATTCGCCGAGCTCGAGTTGGCCGCGGCCCAACGCGGCGGCGAGTTCGTCCGCCACCATGCGGCGCTCGTCGTCGGTGGCGCGCAGATCCTGGTTAGCGTCGTCGCGGTCGCCCGCGGGGCCGTTGGCGTTCATGGCCCCACACTATGCCGATTCCCGGGCGGTGGCACGGGGTGGGAATCGTCGATCCGGGCGAAAAGCGTGCCGGGCACGAGGTGAAAAGGTGCCCCGCGGTGAAAAGGGCCCCGCGGTGAAAAGGGCCCCGCGGTGAAAAGGGCCCCGCGGTGAAAGGCGCCCCTAGATGAAAGGCACCCCGGGGCGCCGCCAATCAGGCGGCGGGGAACAGTTCGTCGCGGACGACGCGGCCGACGTCCCGCCACGACATCTTCACGCGGCGCCAATCCTCCGGCATGACCTGGAGTTGCGCCACGAAAAGCGCATGGCGCTGGAACTCGTCGAGTTCGCCGTGGGCGGCGTCGTAAAGCCCGTTGCCCTTGCTGGGCATGACGATCACCTCGCTGTTCGTTGCGGTCGGTTTCGGCCGTGCGGAAGGGGCCGCCGGCCGGGGCCGACGTGGTTGTGCGGCGACCCATTGTGACGCCGGACACTCTCCGGCGCTTCGATGGTTGTTGACCGTACGCCGTTAATTGGGTGAACGCAAAGTTAACGAAAAGTGAACGCCCATCCACTGGGTGGTGGATGGGCGTCGGAAAGCTCCTGCGTGCTGCCGCATGCGGCGTGCGGGAGGGGACGTCAGGACTTTGAGGCGGCGTCGCGCAGAATCTTGATGATCGCGCGCCAGCTGCCCTCGAAAACGGAGATGTCGTCGGGGAGTTCGTCGAACTGGCGGGACAGCATCTCCGCCCGGCGCTCGGCGATTTCCTCGCGAATGGCGTGGATGTTGCGCTCGGCGTCGGCGAGCATCTGCTCGAGCTCGTCGATGGAGGCGGAATCCATGTCCGGGGTGCGGTCCATGTCGGAGGGATTGTTCGGCATTGTGTGCTCCTGTACGGCGAAAGTACGGCGGATGTGCGGCGGATGTGCGACGAAAGCGGACGGGGCCCGGGCCCGCGTGCGGCCGGACCCCGCGCCCCGCTAGGTGAAGAGGACCTTGATCAGGATGGCCAGCGCCGGAATCGCGAGGAAGACGGTGACGACCCAGGCGACGGCGTAAATCTTGCGCTCGGAGGCCACCTTCGCCAGAATCTCCGCGCCCGTCAGCGGAAGCTCCCGCAGGAACGGCAGGCCGTAAATGATGATGATGCCGAAGACGTTGAACAGCGTGTGCACGATGGCGATGGTCAGCGCCAGCTTCGCGCCGTCGCCCGTCACCGCCAGCGCGGCGATGAGCGCGGTGATGGTGGTGCCCACGTTCGCGCCCAGCGTCAGCGGGTAGATCTGGCGGGTGGTCAGCGCACCGGAACCCGCGAACGGCACCATGACCGACGTGGTGACCGAGGACGACTGCACCAGGACGGTGACCAGTGCGCCCGCGCCCATGGCGGTGAGCGGGTGGCCGCCCACCGACTTCTCCAGGATGACCTTCGCGCGGCCGACCATGATGAGCTGCAGGATCTTGCCCAGCCAGGCGACGGCGAAGAAGATCATGGCGACGCCGACGAGGATCGTCAGGGCGCCGTCCACGACGTCCGAGCCCGGCATCATGCCCATGAGGCCGTTCATGCCGATGAGGTCCACGACCGGGTCGGTGAGCCCGCCGATGAGGTCGGCGTTGCCCGGGTCGGGGAGAATCGTGCCGAACAGCTGGTCCGACACCCACTCCGCGCTGCGCTGGATGGGGTGGAAGAAGATCTCCAGCGGCAGCAGGATGATGACCGCGAACAGGTTGAAGAAGTCGTGGACCGTGGACGCCGCGAATGCGCGGCGGAACTCGTCCTTGTGGCCGGCGTGGCCGAAGGAGGCGAGCGTGTTCGTCACCGAGGTGCCGATGTTCGCGCCCATGATCATGGGCACCGCGACCTCGAGCGGGAGGGCGCCGGCGCCGACCGCGGTGACCACCAGGGCGGTGGTCGTCGACGACGACTGGATGATGGCGGTGGCCAGGACGCCCACGAACAGGGCGATGAACGGGTTGGTCGCGAAGTCGAACAGGCCTTCCGCGGCATCCTTGCCGAGGCCCTTGAATCCGTCGCCGATGACGCCGATGGCGACGATCAGCATGTAGAGCGTGCCGATTGCGAGGAGCGTCAGCGCCCAGTTCGGCAGCCGGCGCAGACCGTGCGGAACCTCGCTCGTGGCGGGGGCATCCTGGTCGGCGCGGGGGTCGGCGGTGGCGGTCGCGGAGCCGTCGGCAAGCTTGTCGCCGGCGGTGCCGTCATCCTTTGCGGGGCGTGGGTGGTCGGTCAATTCCGTCTCGATTCCTTGCCGTGGGGGGTTCGTCCGCAGGGGTGCGCGATTGGTGGGGGCGGTGGTGCATCGGTGGTGCGTGGGTGGTGCGTTCCCGGATGGGAGGGGCGCGTCCGTGGGCCGCCCGGCCCGTTCCGGCCTGGGGGGCATCCTAGTGCCCGGTTTTGGCGTTGGCATTCCCGGGGGGGAGCTGATTGCACAGCGTGTGGCCCGAACGGGTGTGACCGTCCGGGCAGGGGTCGGGCGGGGCCGGGCAGGGGCTGGCGGGGGCGGTC
>DUOR01000238.1 GCA_012838715.1 Actinomycetales bacterium | reverse complement strand
GCGAAAAGTCGAGTTCGGGATTAGCCATCGACTCGGCCGTGCAGTCGGTCGGTTCGGCCCGCGGCGTCGCCGTGACCATGCCGGCCGCCGGTGGCGGCGCGGGCGGGGTCGTCGACTCCGCCGCGCTGGGCGCGTTCGCCGAGCAGGTCACCGGTTCCGGTGGCGTGCTGGCCGTCGCGGCCCGCACCATCCTGGAGGAGCTGGGCCACGAGCTGGCCGGCGCCGTCGACTTCGAGGCCGACGACGCGGACGAGACCCTGCTCGACCTGGTCACCGCCGAGCTCGGCTCGGATTGGCCGAAGCTGGTCACCCCGTCCTTCGACGCCGACCGTGCGGTCCTCATCGACGACCGTTGGGCGTCCTCGCGCGACGACCTGGCCCGCATGTGGGCCGCCGCCGACGAGGACCTGGAGTCGGTCGCGCCGAAGTCCATTTCGCGCTCCGCCGCGAAGCAGGCGTCCTTCTGGGCCGGCCGCGCCGACGCCGCGGGCCGCACGCTGCTGGCGAAGGCCTACCGCGATCTGGCTGACTCGGCCACGACGCCGGGCGAGGGCGATTACGCCGCCGACGTCGCCGTGGTCACCGGCGGTTCGCCGGGCTCCATCGCCGCGGCCGTCATCGGCGGCCTGCTGGCCGGTGGCGCGACGGTCGTCGCGACGACCTCGTCGCTGAACCAGAACCGCCTGGCGTTCTACAAGGAGCTGTACCGCACCAACGCCATCGACGGCGCGAAGCTGTGGGTCGTTCCGGCGAACCTGACCAGCTACCAGGATCTGGATGCCGTGGTGCAGTGGGTCGGCAACGAGCAGACCGCCACCGTCGGCGCCGGCTCGGTCGTCGTCAAGCCCGCCCTGACCCCGACGCTGCTGTTCCCGTTCGCGGCGCCGCGCGTCATGGGCTCGCTCGCCGACGCCGGCCCCGCGGCGGAGATGCAGATGCGTCTGCTGCTCTGGTCCGTGGAGCGCCTCATCGCCGGCCTGTCCGCCATCGGCGCGGACACCGACGTGGCGCACCGCCTGCACGCGGTGCTGCCGGGCTCCCCGAACCGCGGCCGCTTCGGCGGCGACGGCGCGTACGGCGAGTCGAAGGCCGCCCTGGACGCCGTGGTCACCCGCTGGAACGCGGAGACCGTGTGGGGCGACCGCACCTCGCTGGTCCACGCCCACATCGGTTGGGTCCGCGGCACCGGCCTGATGGGCGGCAACGACCCGCTGGTCGACGCCGTCGAGGCCAAGGGCGTGCGCACCTACGCCACCGAGGAGATGGCGGAGATGCTGCTGGAGCAGGCGTCCGCCGAGGCCCGCGAGCAGGCCGCGCAGTCCCCGATCACCGTCGACCTGACCGGTGGCCTGGGCGACGTGGACCTGAACATGTCCAAGCTGGCCGAGGAGGCCATGGCCGCGCAGGAGGCCGCCGACGCCGAGGGCGACGCCCCGGTGCCGCACGTCCTGCGCGCCCTGCCGGGCCTGCGCAAGCCGCTGGACCGCACCGCCCCGGACTTCTCCGCGGTCGAGGTGGACCCGGAGGACATGATCGTCATCGTCGGCGCCGGCGAGCTGGGCCCCTACGGCTCCTCCCGCACCCGCTTCGAGGCGGAGCTCGGTGAGCTGTCCGCCGCGGGCGTCGTGGAGCTGGCCTGGACCATGGGCCTCATCTCCTACGACGGCGGCTGGCTGGACGCCGATGGCGAGCCCATCGACGAAGAGGACATCGTCGGCAAGTACCGCGACGAGGTCACGGCCCGCGTCGGCGTGCGCCGCTACGGCGACGACGGCGACCTGGTGGACAACACCATGACCGAGCTGACCACCATCTACCTCGAGCGCGACCTGTCCTTCCCGGCGCGCGACAAGGAAGAGGCGGCGACGTACGTCGAGACGGACCCGGAGAACACCACGGCCCGCCCGGACGAGGAGACCGGCGAGTGGATCGTCACCCGCCTCGCCGGCACCGCCGTCCAGGTGCCGCGCCGCATGGCGATGTCCCGCTACGTCGGCGGCCAGATTCCGGAGGGCTTCGACCCGGCGGTGTACGGCATCCCGGCCGACATGATCGAGAACCTCGACCGCGTCTCCCTGTGGAACATCGTCTGCACCGTGGACGCGTTCCTGTCCTCCGGCTTCACCCCGGCGGAGCTGCTCGGCGCCGTGCACCCGGGCCTCGTGTCCTCCACGCAGGGCACCGGCATCGGCGCGATGGAGTCGCTGCGCAGCCTGTTCATCGACGGCATCCTGGGCCTGCCCCGCGCCAACGACGTGCTGCAGGAGGCGCTGCCGAACGTCATCGCCGCGCACGTCATGCAGTCCTACGTCGGCGGCTACGGCCAGATGGTGCACCCGGTCGCGGCGTGCGCCACGGCCGCGGTCTCCGTCGAGGAGGGCATCGACAAGATTCAGCTGGGCAAGGCGGACTTCGTCGTGGCCGGCGGTTACGACGACCTGTCCGTCGAGGGCATCACCGGCTTCGGTGACATGGCGGCCACCGCGGACTCCCGCGTCATGGACGCCAAGGGCATCGACCGCCGCTTCTTCTCCCGCCCGAACGACCGCCGTCGCGGTGGCTTCGTCGAATCGCAGGGTGGCGGCACGCTGCTGCTGGCCCGCGGTTCGGTGGCCCGTGACCTGGGTCTGCCGGTGCTGGGCGTCGTGGCCTACGCGGATTCCTTCGCGGATGGCGCGCACACCTCCATCCCGGCCCCGGGCCTGGGTGCGCTGGGCGCCGGCCGTGGCGGCGAGAAGTCCCGCCTGGCCCGCGCGCTGAAGAAGCACGGCGTGTCGGCGGACGAGGTGGCGGTGCTGTCCAAGCACGACACTTCCACCAACGCCAACGACCCGAACGAGTCGGAGCTGCACGAGCGTCTGGCGGATGCGCTGGGCCGCGACGAGGCGAACCCGATGTTCGTCGTGTCGCAGAAGTCGCTGACCGGCCACGCGAAGGGCGGCGCCGCGGCGTTCCAGATGATTGGCCTGACCCAGGTGCTGCGCTCCGGCGTGCTCCCGGCGAACCGGTCCCTGGACTGCGTCGACCCGGTGCTGTCGAAGCACGACCGCCTTGTGTGGCTGACCAAGCCGGTGGAGATGGGCGACGCCCTGCCGCTGAAGGCCGGTTTCGTCACGTCGCTCGGCTTCGGCCACGTGTCCGCGCTGGTCGCCATCGTCCACCCGGAGGCGTTCCACGCCGCCGTGGCCAAGGCCGACGGCGAGCAGGCCGCGAACGAGTGGCGCGAGCGCGCCGCCGTCCGCGAGGCCGAGGGCGCCCGCCGCATCGACGACGCCATCTACGGTGGCGAGGGCCTGTACGAGCGCCCGGAGGGCCGTCGCCTCGGCGACGGCGGCTCCTACCGCGATTCGGACGCCCTGGAGAAGGCCGTCATCCTCACCCCGGAGGCCCGCCTGGTCGACGGTGTGCTGAACGACAAGCCGGGCGCCGCCGAGTAATCGGCCCCGGTAAGGCGAGGCGGTGACCCGCCGCCCCCGGTCCCCTGACGGGGCCGCGGGCGGCGGGTTTCGCCGTTTCCGGTCGCTTTCCGACGGTGGCCCGGCTGCTTTCCGACGGTGGCCCGGCTGCTTTCCGACGGTGGCCCGGCTC
>DUOR01000237.1 GCA_012838715.1 Actinomycetales bacterium | reverse complement strand
GACCGCTGCCCCGCCCGGTGCCGGATGTGCTTGTCCTTCTCCGGGTTCTTCCCGCCGTGCGCGCGCATGGCGTTGCGGGTGCCCTTGTCCAGCCACGTCTTCTGCGTCTGCAGCCGGTCCCTGAGCTTGCCGACGGCCCCCTCGTACTCCTCGTACTCCTCCCGCGCCCGCCTGCGCCGGAGTTCCCGTTCCGCGAGGAAGGCGTCGTAGCCACCGTCGAACACGGTGATCTGGCGCTGCGCGGCGTCGAGCTCGACCATCCGGGTGATGGTCCTCGACAGGAACTCGCGGTCGTGGCTGACGATGAACATCGGCCGGCGTTCCGCGGCGATGAACCCCTCGAGGCGCGCGAGCCCGTCGTGATCGAGGTCGTTGGTCGGCTCGTCGAGAAGCAGGACGTCATGCCCGGCGAGCAGGATGACCGCCAGGTTCGCGCGGGCGGCCTGCCCACCCGACAGCGCGGTCATGGGCAGCCCCAGCACCGCGTCGTCGAGGCCGAGATCCGCCGCGACCTTCGGCAGCCGCTCGTCGAGATCCGCGCCGCCGAGGGCGAGCCAGCGTTCCAGGGCGGCCGAGTAGGCGTCGGCCGCCGCGTCGTCGGCGGATCCCGCGCAGTCGGCCATCGCCTCGGCGCAGGCGTCCATCTCCGCCAGCGCGCCGGCGACGCCCGTGCGGCGGGCGACGAACTCCGCGACCGTCTCGTCGCGCCGCTCGACCTCCTGCTCCAGCAGCCCGACGGTCGCGTCCGGAGGCGACAGCACGATTTCCCCGTCCATCTCGGCGGCCGGCTCCCCCGCGGCCGCCGCCAGCAGCGTCGACTTCCCCGCCCCGTTCGGCCCGCTCAGCCCCGCCACGTCACCCGGCGCCAGCACCAGGTCCAGACCCGCGAACAGGGTGCGGGGCCCGTACGCCGCCCCGACACCGCGGAACTCGATAGTCGCCATAAGTCGAAACACTACCCCGGACATGCGAAAACGCCGGCACCCGATGGGCGCCGGCGTCGTCGGAAAGCGCGGGGAAACCGATTACTCGGCGGACTCCTCGGCCGGGGCCTCCTCCTCGGAGGACTCCTCGGCGGCCTTGGCCTCCTCGGCCTCCTTCGCGGCCTTGGCCTCGGCGGCCTCCTTGGCGGAGCGACGCTTCTCGGTGATGGCCTCGGCGGTCGGGCCCTCGTTGGCCTCGGCCAGCGCCTGGTTGAACAGGTCCAGCTTGGACGGCTTCTCCTCGGCCACCTTCAGGGTGCCCTCGGCGCCCTCGATGCCCTTGAACTTCTGCCAGTCGCCGGTGACCTTCAGCAGGGCGGCCACGGGCTCGGTCGGCTGGGCGCCGACGCCGAGCCAGTACTGGGCGCGCTCGGAGTCGATCTGGATGACGGACGGCTCGGACTTCGGCTCGTAGATGCCGATGGTCTCGATGGCGCGGCCCGAACGACGGGTGCGGGAGTCGGCGATGACGATGCGGTAGTGCGGGGTGCGGATCTTGCCGATACGCTGAAGCTTGATCTTGACGGCCATGTGGCGTCTTCCTCTCGGTCACGGGGCAATTCTTGTGACACCCCCGCATCATGGCGGGGGCCGGTTTTGCCCTTGGATTGGTCTGCGCGTGACCATCGGCCGACCGTGGTCGGGTGCGATGTGACGCAGGTGCCCGCGCGGGCGGGCAACTCGGGGCACTTTACCAGCGGCGCCGGCCGAACCACAAAACGCACGTCCGGGGCACGCTGGGATTGGCCGGAATACGGTTTCCGCGTTATTTCGTTGTTATCCTCTTGTGCGTTTGACCGCCCCCACCGAACCCTAAGGCTGCCGACTCCACGATGCCCACTCCGTCACCCGCGTACCGCCATGACCTGGACGGCCTGCGCGGCCTGGCCATCGCCCTGGTGGTGGCGTTCCACGTCTTCGACGGCCGAGTGTCCGGCGGCGTCGACGTGTTCCTGCTGCTGTCGGGGTTCTTCTTCCTCGGTTCGCAGATCCGCAACGCCGACCGCCCGGAGCAGTCCATCAACCCGTGGTGGTCCATCTGGCGCACGGCGCGGCGGCTCCTGCCGTCGCTGATCGTGGTGCTGGCGGTGACAACCATCGGCGCCCTCACCCTCGCGCCGGCCCTGCGCAACGGGGCCAACGCCGAGCAGCTGGTGTCCTCGCTGCTGTACACGCAGAACCTGACCCTGGCCGAGCAGGGCGCCGACTACGCCGTCGCCTCCAACCAGGCGTCGCCGCTGCAGCACCTGTGGTCCATGTCCGTCCAGGGCCAGTTCTATCTGCTGGGCATCCTGCTCGTTTCGCTGGTCGCCTTCATATTGCGGCGCTTCCGGAACGGCCCTTCCGCCGCGCGCGTCATGGGCGTCGTGCTGTTCGCCGCGACGGTGGCGTCCTTCGCCTACGCGGTCGTCCTCCATTCGGAGGACCAGGCCCTGAACTACTACCTCACCTGGACCCGCGTGTGGGAGCTGACGCTCGGCGGCCTGCTGGCCCTCATCGTCGCCCGGGTCACCGTCCCCCGCGGCCTGCGCCCGATCCTCGCGCTCGCCGGCGTGGCGATGGTCGTCTCCACCGGTTTCTTCCTCGACGGCGCCGCCCAGTTCCCCGGCCCGTGGGCCCTGTGGCCGCTGGGCGGCGCGGCGCTGGTCGTCCTCGGCGGCGGCGCCGGCCTCGTGTCCCGCTTCCTCGAGTCCGCGCCGATGCGCTGGCTCGGCGACGTCGCCTACGCCCTGTACCTGTGGCATTGGCCGCTGCTCATCATCGCGATGTCGGCGCTGAACATCACGGAGCCGCACATCGGCATCGGCGCGGCCGTCATCGCCGTGTCGCTGGTTCTGGCGTGGGTGACGCACCGGCTCGTCGAAAAGCCCCTCATGCAGCGCGGGAAGCGCCCGAACCGCGGTTCCCGCCCGGTGCGGTC
>DUOR01000026.1 GCA_012838715.1 Actinomycetales bacterium | reverse complement strand
CGAACCAACCGGCGGTGAAACCAGGTCTTCCCCCAAGAGTCGGCGCTTGTGTCACCCGGCGTGAACCGGGGCTGTCGCGCTGACTCCCAGAACATTACACAGACCCCGCGACAGAACACAAAACCCCACGTCAACGCGCAAATGCGCGTGAACGTGGGGTGTCGGGCCATGCCCTGCCGGCACTACTCCGGGACTTCTCCAGAATCAGTCCCCGGAACTTTCCCCGGGACAGCTCCCGGAACTACGAAATCCGCTCGACCTCGGCGCCGAGCGCGTTCAGGGTTTCGACGAAGTCGGGGTATCCGCGGTCGACGTGGAAGACGTCGTGGACTTCGGTGACGTCACCGGGTTCGGTGCACAGTCCCGCGAGGACCAGTCCGGCGCCGGCGCGGATGTCGGAGGACCAGACCGGGGCGGAGCTCAGTCGTTCCTTGCCGTGGATCATCACGTGGTGCCCGTCGATGGTGGCCTCGGCGCCGAGGCGGATCATCTCGTCGACGAAGCGGAAGCGGGACTCGAACACGTTCTCCGTCAGCACGGAGACGCCTTCGCTCACGCTGGCCAGGGCGATGGCCATTGGCTGAAGGTCCGTCGGAAAGCCCGGGAAGGGCAGCGTCTGGTAATTGACGGAGTGCGCGCGGCGATCCATGCGCACGCGGAAGCCGGTGGGGAACGTCTCCACCTGGGCGCCGGCGTTCTTCAGCTTCTCCAGCGCGAGGTGCAGGTGGGAGGGGTTGATTCCGCCGACGGTGATGTCGCCGCGGGTCATGGCGGCGGCGTACGCCCAGGTGCCGGCGACGATGCGGTCGCCGACGACCTCGTGCGTGATCGGCTCGAGCTTGTCGACGCCGTCGACCGTGATGGTGTTGGAGCCGGCGCCGGTGATGCGGGCGCCCATCTCGATGAGCATGTTGCAGAGGTCGACGATCTCGGGTTCGCGGGCCGCGTTGTCCAGCACGGTCTGGCCGTCCGCGAGAACCGCTGCGGTGAGGATGTTCTCGGTGGCGCCGACCGACGGGAAGTCCAGCTTGATGTGGCCGCCGCGCAGTCCCCCGGTCTCCGCGACGACGCAGCCGTGGTGGATGTAGGTGCGCGCGCCGAGGGTCTCCAGACCGGCCTGGTGCATGTCCAGCGGGCGGGAACCGATGGCGTCGCCGCCCGGCAGCGCGACCACGGCCTTGCGGCAGCGGGAGGTCAGCGGGCCGAGCACGCACACGGAGGCGCGGAACTGGCGGACCGCGTCGAAGTCGGCCTTCCAGGAAAGCTCCGCCGGGGTGTGGATGCGGACCGTGTCGCCCTCATTCTCGACAGTGCAGCCGAGGCCTTCGAGCACCTTCTGCATGAGGGGCACGTCGTCGATGGCCGGGCAGTTGGTGAGCACGGTCGTGCCTTCCGCCAGCAGTGCGGCGGCCATCAGCTTCAGCACCGAGTTCTTCGCGCCCGCGACGCGCACCTGCCCGTTCAGCCGGGCGCCACCCTTGACCAGGAATCGTTCGTTTGCCACGCCCCCACGAAACCACATTTCGACGGTCCTTGCCTAGGCTGGAGGAATGTCAGTGAATTTGACCCGTATTTACACCCGTACCGGCGACGACGGCACGACCGGCCTGTCGGATTTCAGCCGTGTCCCGAAGGACGATGCCCGCCTTAACGCGTACGCGGATTGCGATGAGACGAATGCCGTTCTCGGCCAGGTTCTCGCTCTCGGCGACCCCTCGGAGGAGGTTGCCGCGGTCATCCGCCGTATCCAGAATGATCTGTTCGATGCGGGCGCCGACTTGTCCACGCCCATCGAGGAGAATCCGAAGTACCCGCCGCTGCGCATTACCCCGGAGTACGTGGAGCAGCTGGAGAAGTGGTGCGATTCCTTCAACGAGGATTTGCCGAACCTGAAGTCGTTCATTCTCCCGGGCGGCACGAAGGCGGGTGCGCTGCTGCATTCGGCGCGCGTCGTCGCCCGCCGCGCGGAGCGCCACGCGTGGGTTGCCGTGCGCGAGTTCCCGGAGACGACGTCGGTGTGGCCGGCGAAGTACCTGAACCGCCTGTCGGACCTGCTGTTCATCCTGTCGCGCGTGGCCAACGCCGGCGATGACGTCCTGTGGGTGCCGGGCGGCGAGCGCGGCCCGGACAAGATCGGCGGCTCCTCCCCCGACGCCAACGACGATGCCGCCGCAGGTGACGCCGCCGCTGACGCCACGGACGCCGGTGCCGCCGCCTCGGACGCTGACGCCGCCGCGGACGCGTCCGGCACGTAGCTTTCCGACGCTCGATCGACGACGACCCCCGCATAGTGCGGGG
>DUOR01000236.1 GCA_012838715.1 Actinomycetales bacterium | reverse complement strand
TCGCCGCCGCGGTGGGCCTGTGGTACCTCACGTCCGGCACGCTGCCGTTCGTCGGCACCACCACGGGGGCGTCCGCCTAACGCACGCTCCCTCCCACTCGCTCGCTTTCCGACGGGACCCGCGTCCCGTCCACCCGGACCCCGGACCGCCATGGACGACCATGGTGTCCCGGGGTCCGGCATTTGCGGCCGGGTGCTGCGGTGGGGTTCTGCGTCGCCGCTCTCCTTTAACTCGGGATCACCTCGCCCGTCGCCTCCATAGCTCCTTATAACTCGGGATCAATAACTTGGGATCAGTGCTTTTCCCCGGCTCAAAACTCGGGATCAGGGTTGATCCCGAGTTATTGATCCCGAGTTTTGGGTTCCCGGCCTGCCCGCGCACCGTGGGGAACGGGCTTGGAACCCGGATCAACGCCGTCGGCAAGCTCGGTGGCGTGAGGCGACGGGCCGGCGAGCTCGGTGGTGCGAGATGAAGGACCGGCGGGCTCGGTGGTGCGAGATGAAGGACCGGCGGGCTCGGTGGAGCGAGATGAAGGACCGGCGGGCTCGGTGAAGCGAGGTGACGGGCCGGCGGGCTCGGTGAAGCGAGGTGACGGGCCGGCGGGGTCAGTGGCGGGATGGGCTGCGTCACCGGTGTGCCGGTGGCGAGGCCCGCTGGGACGTTAGTGCATCTGGATACACCGACAGGATTGAACGTCGTTAAAAGTCCAGGTGGCTAATTCGATATCTGATCACGGTGTATCCAGATGCACTAAGCCCCGCTCGAAGTCGGGGGCGAGTGCTCCGGGCGCAGCTGCCGGCCGGCGGGTTTGGGTCAGGGGAGGGTGGAGTGGCGGGGAGCGGCTGGCGGGGTGGTGGCATGGGCGGCTGGCGGGGCCGGGGGCGGTCCAAGCGGCTGTCGGGGCAGGGCAGGGGGGTGTCCCTATGAGGATTGTCAAGGCCTACGCCGTACTTCCTGGTACATCGCCCGGGGGTGCCGGCAGGCACAGCTGGTTGCCGGGTCGCACAAGGCGGTCCGGTATTGAGCAGGGCTGCTATCTACGCAGTCACGGGTATGGGCCGTGGGGTCTGCTGCACGGAGTGGTGACATCTGAAGTGGCTAGCTGAGAAGGTTGGCCTGGAAGGATGTCAGTAGGGCCACCACCTTGTGGTCAACTACGCACTCCAAAACGCGAAGAGCCCGCAATCGCGAATGGGAACCTTGTTCACGCCGGCGGGTGAACGAAGGTGAATTGACGCGATTGCGGGCGGGCCAATCACGGAACGGGAACGCAACGGGGGAACGGTACGGGAACGAAACAGGGAACGGTACGGCGAGAGGGCCCGCGGGAAACGGGGGAATGAGGGGTAACCCATCGGGGAATGGGGCGCCGAAATGCCCGCGAGGGGATGGCGCGAACGGCGTGCGCGGGTACAAATGGAGGCATGACCACCAGTGACCCGGAACACACGCCGTCCGCCCGTCCCGCCGGGCCCGGCGGCGCCGGCCCGAACCCGTTCGGCCCCACCGATCCGAACGATCCCTCGGAAATGACCGGCGCCAACGTCGGCGACACCGGCCCCACCGCGGGCGCCACCGGCCCCGGGGGAACGCGCCGGCACCCCGTCGACCGCAACGACGGCTTCTTCGGCGACGACATCCCCGTCGAGGACCGCCCGCACAACGAGGAACAGAAGAACCCGAGGAAGAAGAACCGCCGGCCGACCTTCCTGAACATCCTGGCGGCCCTCTTCTCCGGCGCCGTCGCGGGCTTCATCGTCTGGTGGTCGCTGCTGACGGACGACGGGCAGACGTGGATGGTGGCCATCGCGGTGGCCATCGTCATTGCGGTCGCCATCTGGCGCGGATTCGAGGCGGCCATCGCCGCGTCCATCGCGGCCTCCGCCACCGTCGTGGGGCTGTGGGCCTACATCCTCGCCGAGGACGACAACCTGTGGGACACGGTCGTCGCGATCGTGATCGTGGGCGTCGGCACGCTGCTGGTGCTCATCGTCATCGGCGGCGTCACCGCCGCCATCGCCCAGGGCGTGCGCGCCGCCCAACGCCGCCGCGCCGCCGACGTCCGCTGACGGGACGGATGGCCCGGCGCACGGCGTCGGAAAGCACGGAGCACGCGAGGCCCCGGCAGGTTACCGAAGTAACCCGCCGGGGCCTCGTTGCGCTGGTTGCCGCTTGCCGACGGAACTAGTCGACGATGCGAACCGCGCCCTTGTCGGCGCTGGACGCCATCTTGGCGTAGGCGCGCAGGGCCTTGGTGACGCGGCGCGGGCGCTCCTTGTGCGGGGTGAAGGGCTTGTCGCGCTTCAGCTCCTCCTCGCGGCGGCGCGCCATCTCGGCCTCGTCGACCTGCACCTCCAGGCGACGCTCGCCGACGTCGATGTACACCGGGTCACCGTCGCGGACCAGGGCGATGTCGCCGCCGGCCGCGGCCTCGGGGGAGAGGTGGCCGATGGACAGGCCCGAGGAACCACCGGAGAAACGGCCGTCGGTGACCAGGGCGCATTTCTTGGCCAGGCCCGCGCCCTTGATGAACGCGGTCGGGTGCAGCATCTCCTGCATACCCGGGCCGCCGGCGGGGCCCTCGTACAGCACGAACAGGACCTCACCCGGCTGGAGGGTGCGCGTCAGAATGACGGACACGGCCTCTTCTTGGCTCTCCACGACGCGGGCGACGCCCTCGAAGTGGAACTGATCCTCGGAAATGCCGGCGGTCTTCAGGATGGCGCCGTCACGGGCGATGTTGCCGCGCAGGACGCACAGGCCACCCTCCTTGGTGTACGCGTGCTCCACCGAGTGGATGCACCCGTTCTCGGCGTCGGTATCCAGCGACTCCCACCGGTTGTCCGTGGAGAACGGCTCCGTGGTGCGGACGCCGCCCGGGGCGGCGTGGAACAGCTCGATGGCCTGGTCCGTGGCCTTGCCGCCGCGGATGTCCCAATCGTCGAGCTGCTGCTCCAGCGACTCCGAAATGACGGAACGCACGTTCATCTCCAGCAGGCCACCGCGGCGCAGCTCACCGAGGATGGCGGGGATGCCGCCCGCGCGGTGCACGTGCTCCATGTAGTAATCGGAGTTCGGCGCCACCTTGGACAGGCAGGGCACGCGGCGGGAAATCTCGTCGATGTCGGCGAGGTCGAAATCAATCTCGCCCTCCTGCGCGGCGGCCAGGATGTGCAGCACCGTGTTGGTGGAGCCGCCCATGGCCACGTCCAGGGTCATCGCGTTGACGAAGGCGTCGCGGTTGGCGATGTTGCGCGGCAGCACCGACTCATCGCCCTCGTGGTAGTACTTCCGGGCCAGGTCGACGATGGTCTCGCCGGCCTTGGTGAACAGGTCGCGGCGCGCCTTCTGCGTCGCCAGCGTGGAACCGTTGCCCGGCAGCGACAGGCCCAGGGCCTCGGTCAGGCAGTTCATCGAGTTGGCGGTGAACATGCCGGAGCAGGAACCGCAGGTTGGGCACGCCGAACGCTCGATGTCCAGCAGCTGCTCGTCGTCGACCTTGTCGTCGGCCGACGCGGAGATGGCGGAGATGAGGTCCGAACCGGTCTTGACCACGCCGTCGACGACGATGGAGAAACCGGACTCCATCGGGCCGCCCGACACGAACACCACCGGGATGTTCAGGCGCAGCGCCGCGTTGAGCATGCCCGGGGTGATCTTGTCGCAGTTGGAGATGCACACCAGAGCGTCGGCCGTGTGCGCGTTGACCATGTACTCGACCGAGTCGGCGATGATCTCGCGGGACGGCAGCGAGTAGAGCATGCCGTCGTGGCCCATGGCGATGCCGTCGTCCACGGCGATGGTGTTGAACTCGCGGGCGACGCCACCGGCGGCGGTGACCGCCTCCGCGACAATGTCGCCGACGTCCTTGAGGTGCACGTGGCCCGGCACGAACTGGGTGTACGAATTCGCGATGGCGACGATCGGCTTCCCGAAGTCCTTGTCGGTCATGCCGGTGGCGCGCCACAGCGAGCGGGCGCCCGCGGCATTGCGGCCGGCGGTGGTGACCTTTGAACGAAGGGGGATCATTGCAGCCCCACTCCTTTCTGGTTGGCGGCGATTTCCATCGATTGTAGACGCTCGCACCCCCTGTTGTCCCACCGGGCGGACTTAGGTGTCCACTATGTGGACGGTTGGTTCCGCGAGGGGCGGGGCGCGGCGCGGCGGTGCGGGTGATGCGCGGCGGTGCGGGCGGGGCGCCGCCTACATCGTCAGGAGCCTGACGACGATGCCGATCATCATGAAGCCGATTGCGACGTTCAGCCAGCGCCACACCTTCGGCTTGGACAGCGGGCCGCTCAGCGCGCGGGCGCCGTAACCCAACAGCGGGAACCAGGTGGCGGCCGCGATGAAGGAGCCGAGCGCGAACAGCCAGCGGCCGTCGGGGCCGTACTGGTTGGCGATGCCACCGACCATCACCACGACGTCGATGTACGCCGCCGGTTGAACCACGTCAGCGCCAGGGCGACGAGCATCGGCTTGAACCAGTCCGGCTTGTTGGAGTGCCGGCCGGTCTTGGCCTCCTGCTCCGCCACTTCGGGGGATTCCGACTGTTTCAGCGAACTGGGGTTGATGGCGTCCTTGAACGAGCGGAACGCGAACCACAGCAGGTACGCCGCGCCACCCCAGCGCATGATCTCCAGGACGATGGGGGCCTGCTCCACGAGCACGCCGACGCCGGCGGTGCCGGCCGTGATGAGGAAGATGTCCGAGATGGTGCAGGCCAGAATCACCGCGGTGATGCCCTCGCGGCGAATGCCCTGCTTGATGATGTAAACGTTCTGCGGTCCCACTGCGACGATCAACGAGAATCCGAGGACTATGCCTGCAAGAACGATTGTCATGATCCGATTGTGCTCCCGATTCTGTTTACTCGTCCATTAATGACGCTGACCCCGCCCGAGCGCTCGGCTCGTGCGGGG
>DUOR01000235.1 GCA_012838715.1 Actinomycetales bacterium | reverse complement strand
GTGGCTCGCCGGGCAACCGGGCGCGGACGAGGGACACGTGCTGGTGAACCCGTCGGAGGGCTCCGGGCTGATGTACGCCCGCGAGGGCCTGCCCGCCCTGTTCACCCACTTCCCGTGGCCGGAGCGGGAGGCGAAGCTATCCGAGACCGCGATGATCCAGCTGGATTTGGCGGGCACGGGGGTTCCGGGGGATGCGTCGGCGGTCAACGAGGCCGACCGGGCGCTGCGGTCGCTGGGCGTGCGGTACGTGTTCGTGTCGCCGCCGTCGGCGGGGTCCGCGGGTGGCGCGGCGTTGCCGATGCGTTCCTGGGCCTGGTGGTCCGCCGGACTGACCCCGGTGTACCGCGATGGTTCGGCGACGATTTTCGCCGTCGACGACATGCTGACGGATAAGCAGTTGCGCGAGGTCATCGCCGACTCCCCGCATCCGCCGGAGAACCCGGACCCGGCGCTGACGCCGCGGCGCCAGCCGATCGCCGCCACCGGCGAGCCGGTCTCCCCGTTGTCCGGGGCCACCGTCGCGCTGCGCGCCGGGTCGGCGCCCACCGCCGAGGAGCTTTCCGACGGTGGCGGCGCGGCATCCTCGGCCGGCGCCTCGGCCGGCACCGACGGCACCGACGGCACGGACCGCACCTACGGCACCGACGACGCCGACGACGCGGGCCGCGCCTCCGGCGACCCGGCCAAACTGTCGGTCGAGCTCATGGAGGCGGTGACCGCGGAACTGGAGGATCGCGGGGCGACGGTCATCGAGATCCCTGCGGGGGCCGCCAATTCCACGGGTTCCACTGGGTCGACCGGGGCCACCGGAACCGCCGGGGCCGGGGATCTCTCCGGCATTTCCGCCGACGCCATCATCGACATCGGCTTCGGGAAGGGTTCGGGCGAGGGCTTCCGCGTCACCGGCCTCTACGCGGGCGACGACGGGACGGACTCCCCGGCGACGGCGAACCTCGCGGCGGGCATCCGGGACGCGTTCGTGTTCCACGGGTTCTGGCCGGCGAACACCTTCGATGGCCCCGGGGCGTCGGCGGGGACGATCGTCGATGGCCTCTCCCCCGCGTTCGGCGCGGACGGGGCGACCGGCACGCCGCGGGTCGTCGTCGCGCCCGCGAGCACGGGCCACTCGGACAACATGGCGGAACTCCGTGGCCGGAACGGGCGCGACCGCTTCGCCGATTCAATGGCCGACGGCATCGCGTCGATGCTGCGGCAGCGGTAGGCGCTCCGCCGGTGCCGCGGATCCCACCGAACCCCCCGCCACGGCTCCCGGCGCAGCCCCCGCCCCCGGCGCAGCCCCCGCCGCGCCCCGCTACCGGTACTCGACGAAGACCGGCGCGTGGTCGGTCCAGCGGCGGTCGTAGGCGGAGGGCTTCTCCACCCAGGACTTTTCGGCGCGCTCCAGCATGGGGGCGGTGGCGGCCTGGTAGTCGATGCGCCAGCCGGCGTCGGTGTCGAAGGCCTGGCCGCGGTAGGTCCACCAGGACCAGGGGCCGTCGGCGTCGGGATGCAGGCGGCGGGTCACGTCGAACCAGTCCGGCCCGGCGTTCGGCGCGGGCGGGGTCCAGGCGCTGCCGTCGGTGAAGGAACCGGCGGCGCGCTCGCGTTCGGAGGCGTTGACCTGGGTGGCCTGGGGTTCCTCGTCGGGCCAGCAGCCGAAGACGGAGTCCATCCAGGCGCGTTCCTGCGGCAGGAAGCCGGACTTGGTGCGGTTGGTGCGCCAGTTCTTCAGGTCCTGCTCGCGGTGGCAGATGTTCCAGTCGCCGCCGATGACGGCGTGCGCGCCGTCGCGGCCGCGGGCGCCCTTTTCGGCGAGGTAGTCGCCGAAGGCGTCGAGGAAGCGGTACTTCTCGTCCTGCTTCTCCGTCTTGGCGGAGCCGGACGGCAGGTAGAGGCTGGCGACGCGGACGTCCTCGGCGATGCCGGAGTCGGCGGCGGTGACGGTACCGGAGATGTAGCGGCCCATGCGGTCGAATTCCTCGCTGCCGAAACCGACCTGTACGTCCTTCAGTTCCATGCGGGACAGGATGCCCACGCCGGCGCGGCCGCGGGCCAGTTCGTTGTCGGCGCCGACCCAGTGCCAGCCGGCGTCGATGGCGGGGGCGAGGGCCTTGCGGGCCTGCTCGTCGGTGGAGCGGACTTCCTGCAGGAGAAGCACGTCGGCGGGCGTTTCCTCCAGCCACGGCAGCATGCCGGGGTTGTCGTCGTGGCGCTTCTTCACGGCGGCACGGATCCCGTTGACGTTCAGCGTTGCGATGGTGAGCGGCATGGTTGCAGCCTAGCCAGCGCCCCCGCGCTCCCCGGCGGGCGGGTCGGGGCGCCGGGCCACCGTCGTCGGCACGCGGGGACGGGTGGGCGGGTGCGCGCGGCGCGGGTCACGCCTGCCGGAGCCGTGCTTTCCGACGCTCCGAGCGTCCCCGCGCCCAGGCTGCCGGCACGTACACGGCGATGGCCGCGATGGCTAGGACGGCGCCGGCGAGGGCGGGCGCGCGGTAGCCGAGGCCCGCGGCGATGACCGCGCCGCCCAGCGCCGCGCCACCGGCATTCGCCATGTTCAGGGCGGCCTGGTTCAATGCGGCGGCGAGGGTCTGGGCACGGCCGGCGACGTCCATGAGGCGGGTCTGCAGGTTCGGGACGAGGACCGAGCCGAACATGCCGATGATCCCGAAGTTCAGCACGGCCACCCACCCCCACTGCGCGGTGAAGAAGAAGGCGGTCAGGGCGACCGCCATCGCGGCGAAAATCCACGGCAGGCTGGGGTCGCCGAAACGGTCGGAGACGAAGCCGCCGAGGTACGTGCCCACCACCATGCCCAGGCCGTAGGCCATCAGCACCAGCCACATGAGCGTCTCCGGGAAACCGGCGACCTCCGTCATCGTCCACGTGATGTACGTGTACACGGCGAACATTCCGCCGAAGCCCACCGTGCCCATCGCCACGGTGAACCACACCTGCGGGGTGGCCAGCGCGCCGAGCTCGTCGAGCGGGCGGGTCGCGGGCATCCGCGTCATGTGCGGCACCGCCACCCACAGCGACACCAGCGCCACCAGGCCGACGACGGCGACGAACACGAACGCCGACCGCCAACCGAAGACCTGGCCCAGCGCCTGCGCCGCGGGAACGCCGGCGACCGTCGCCACCGACAGCCCCATCCCCGACAGCGCCACCGCGCGGCCGCGCTTGCCGGGCGGCGCAAGGGACGCCGCCACCAGCGCCGCGACCGAGAAATACGCGCCGTGCGGGATGCCCGCCAGGAACCGGGAGGCCAGCACCGCCGCGAAGGAACCGAGGGACCCCGCCCACACCGTCAGCGCATTGCCGACGGTGAACGCGGCCATCAGCAGCAACAGCATCCGGCGCCGCGGCACCCGGCCCGTCAGCACCGTGATGAGCGGCGCACCGATGACCACGCCCAGGGCGTACATCGAGATCACCGCGCCCGACTCCGCCTCCGTGCGGCCGAAATCGGCGGCGATGTACGGCAGCAGGCCCATCGCCACGAACTCGGTGACGCCGATGCCGAACGCGCCGACCGACAACGCCACCACGACGTAGGCCCGGCGGGCGGCGGAAACGTCGTCCTGCAACGGCACGGGACGGCGGCGGGGTGTGCGCATTCGGGCTCCTCTGGTTCTCGGCGAAAGCGCACATCTTAGCGGCGCCCGCACTGTGTCCCGCCCCACCCCCGCGTCACCGCGAACGGGGGCATCGCCGCATGAAGGAACGGGGCCGACGGCGGGCCTACCGGACTCCGCGGGCGGGAGGCCCCGGCGTTATATATCGTCGTTCAATGTGCAGCCGATCCCGGGCGCATGCCCGTGCCCGGGCAAGGAAAACTAAGGAACGATTGTGAAGATCCACTACAACTTCTACGAGAGCCTCGACATCGACCGCGACTCGTCCACCGGGGAGATCCGGGAGGAACTCAGCGGACGCCTCGACTCGCTGCGCCGCGAGGGCACCCCCGAGTACGACCCAAAGGTGCAGGAAGTGTCGACCGCCCTCAACGTTCTCGGCGACGACGACAAGCGCGCGCTCCACGACGAGCGCCTCGACGACCCGCTGGCGCCCCGCATGGGCATCGCGGAGCTCCGCACCCTCGCCACGACCGGTTCCTTCCCCGGCGGCCACTCCGCACCCTCGGCGCCCGGCGCGCCGGCGGGCGTCCGCCCGGCCGCCT
>DUOR01000234.1 GCA_012838715.1 Actinomycetales bacterium | reverse complement strand
CCGCCGTCGCGGGGATGTTCTACCCCGCCGACGCCGCCGAGTTGCGGGGGCAGGTCGAGCGCCTGCTTGCCGACGCGCCCCTCGCCGCGCCACCGCCCGGCGCGTCCGCCCCGCGCGCCCTGATCCTCCCGCACGCCGGGTACGTGTACTCGGGCGCGGTCGCCGCCTCCGGGTACCGGCTCGTCGACGCGGGGGCTTTCCGGCGCGCCGTGGTCATCGGCCCGGCCCACCGGGTGCCGGTGCGGGGCGTGGCCGACGCGGGGGCCGCCGCCTTCGACACCCCGCTGGGCTCGGTCGAGGTGCCCGAGGGGCTCCGTGAAACCCTGCGGGGGCGCCTGGCGGGGACCTTCCCCGACCTGCTGGTCACCGCGCCGGGCGTGCACGCCCGCGAGCATTCCGTGGAGGTGCACCTGCCGTTCCTGCAGGTCCTCGCGCCGGAACTGCCGGTGCTGCCGCTGGTCGCCGGCGACGCGACGGTGGCGGAGATGACGGAGCTGGTCACCGCGGTGCTTGCCGACGCCGACACGCTGCTCATCGTCAGCTCGGACCTTTCCCACTTCCTTCCCGTCGATGAGGCGGTCGCGGTGGACTCGGACACGCTCGAAAAGATCGTCGCCCTGGAGGCGCCGCTGCCGCCGCGGTCGGCCTGCGGAGCCATCCCCATCAACGGGTTGCTCGGCTTCGCGCGGCGCGCCGGTTGGGCGGCGACGGTGGTGGATCGGGCCACCTCGGCGGACATCCCCAACGGTGATCCGACCCGCGTGGTCGGCTACCCGGCGGTGCGCTTCGACCCGGTCGGTCCGCGGCTGCCCGACTACGCCCGGGCGGTGCTGGAGCACCGGCTCGCCGGCGGACCGGACCCGGCCGAACGGTTCGCGGACCTGGTGCGGCATCCGTGGCTGGGGGCGCCCGGCGCGTCCTTCGTGACGCTGACCGTCGGCGGCCGACTGCGCGGCTGCATCGGATCGCTTGCGGCGCACCGGGAGTTGGGCGCCGACGTCGCGCACAACGCCATCGGCGCGGCGCTGCACGATCCCCGGTTCCGCGACGTCACGGCCGACGAGCTGCCCGGCATCCGCATCGGGGTATCGGTGCTGACGGCGCCGGTGGACGTCGACGTGGCGTCGGAGGCCGACGCCATCGCGGCACTGCGCCCGCACGTCGACGGCGCGATTTTGGCGGGCGCGCCCATCGGCGGTGGTTCCGGTGCAGGCTCCGGTGCAGGCTCTGGCGTCGCCGAGCGCCGCGGCACGTTCCTGCCGCAGGTGTGGGACCAGCTGCCCGACCCGACCGCGTTCGTCCGCGGGCTCAAGGCCAAGGCGGGGCTCGTGCGCTCCCCCGATTCCCCGGACTGGGGCGACGACTGGCGGCTCAGCCGCTACACCGTCGACTCCTGGGAGGAACGAGACGACCATTCCCCGGAGGAAGGGGCGGGATCGCGATGACGACGACGTCGGCAAGCAACAACCACGGCGAGACCCTGGGCACGCACCCGGCACGGTGGGGGCGCGTCCTCGACGACGGGCGCGTGCAATGCCTGCTGTGCCCACGGCACTGCCGGATGCGCGACGGGCAGCGCGGCTTCTGTTTCGTGCGCGCCAACAACGGCGGGCGGCTGGTGCTGGACACGTGGGGGCGGTCGTCGGGGTTCTGCATCGACCCCGTCGAGAAGAAGCCGCTGAACCATTTCCTGCCGGGCACCTCGGTGCTCAGTTTCGGCACCGCCGGCTGCAACCTGGGCTGCAAGTTCTGCCAGAACCACGAAATCTCCACCTCCCGCGAGGTGGACACGCTGACCGACATGGCGCTGCCCGGGGACATCGCCGACGCCGCCGTCGCCGCGGGCGCCCGCTCGGTGGCGTTCACCTACAACGACCCGGTCATCTTCGCCGAGTACGCCATCGACATCGCCGCCGCCTGCCGCGACCGCGGGGTGCACACCGTCGGCGTCACCGCCGGCTACATCTCCCCCGACGCCGACGACGGGATGGGCGCCGCTGGCGGTTCCGGGGGATCCGGCGGTTCCGGCGGTTCCGGGAATGCCCGCGAGGCGTTCTTCGGGGCGATGGACGCGGTGAACGTGGACCTGAAGGGATTCACGCCGGAGTTCTACAGGAAGCTCACCGGCGCGGACCTCGGGGTGGTGCTGGACAACCTCATCTGGCTGGCGGAGTCGCCGACGTGGCTGGAGATCACGACGCTGCTCATCCCCGGCCACAACGACTCCGACGACGAGGTCCGGGCGATGGCGGAGTGGATCGTCGGCAACCTCGGCCCCGACGTCCCCCACCATTTCAGCGCGTTCCACCCCGACAACCGCATGCGCGACGTCCCCCGCACCCCGGCGACGACGCTCAGCCGCGCCCGCGACATCGCCCTCGACGTCGGCGAACGCCACGTCTACACCGGCAACGTCCACGACAAGGACGGCGACACCACGTTCTGCCCGGACTGCGACTCCCCGCTCATCGTCCGCGATTGGTACCGCATGGTCGATTACCAGCTCGACGTCGACGCCGCGGGCCGCGGGTCCTGCCCGCATTGCCGGGCCGCCGTTCCGGGGCTTTACGACGCCGCCGGGCCCGGCGACTTCGGCGCCCGCCGCATCCCCATCCGGATCACCCGCCGCAGCTGACGCGGCTCACGCGAGGGGCGGCGCCGCCTACTGCAGCCGGACGGTGACCGGCTGGTCGGTGGTGGTGACCGTGCCCGCAGGCGGATCGATGCTGGCGACGGTGCCGGTCAGCGAGGACACCGAGTTCGTCTCGTTGCCGTTGGCGTCGAGGATGGTGATGTCGCCGAAGCCCGCGCGGCGCAGCGAAATCTCCACCTCCGCCGGGGACTTGCCCACGGCCTCGGGGATCGTGGCCTCGACGGCTTCACCGCCGCCGATGCCCGGGATGGCCGGCGGCGTTTCGCGGATGCTGGAGACCTCCTCGCGCAGGCGGTCGATCTCGTTCCGGATCCGGTCGTCGGTCGTCTCGGTCGGCTCCTCGGAGGTGGTCTCCGAGGTGGTCTCCGGCTCCGGGGGCGGCGTCTGCGTGGTGGTCTCCGGGTCGTCGTCGCCGCCGGAGAGGAAGCTGAACATCAGGGCCACGAGGATCACCACGGCGATGATCGCCACGATGGCGACGATGAAGCCGCCGCGCCCGCCGGAACCCCGGGAATCCCGGTCCCGGTCCCGGTCGTAATCGCCGCGGCCGTAGCCGCCGTCGCGGGGCGGTCCGGG
>DUOR01000233.1 GCA_012838715.1 Actinomycetales bacterium | reverse complement strand
GGGCGGCCGGTCGGCGCCGTGCACCCGGAGGGCAGGCGCGCCGTGTTCGTCGGCGACCTCGTCGACCGCGGGCCGGACAGCCCCGGTGTGCTGCGCCTGGTGATGGGCATGTGCGCCGGGGGCTCCGCCATGGCCGTCGCCGGCAACCACGACGTGAAGTTCGCCCGGGCGCTCGGCGGGGCGAAGGTCACGCTGAACCATGGGCTGGACAAGACGATGGAGCAGCTCGACGCGGTCGTCGCCGAGGGTGAGCGGGGCTTCCCCGACGCCGTGCGCGCGTTCATCGAGGGGCTGCCGGAGCACCTGGTGCTCGACGGCGGAGCCCTGGTGATCGCGCACGCCGGGCTGAAGGAGGCGTACCACGGGCGGGAGTCCGGGGCGGTGCGGTCCTTCGCGCTGTACGGCGACGTCACCGGCGAACGCACGCCGCAGGGGTTCCCCGTGCGCCGCGCGTGGGAGGCGGAGTACACCGGTGACGCGATGGTGGTCTACGGGCACACGCCGAGCGTCGCCGCCGGGTGGGTGAACAACACGATCTGCGTGGACACCGCCTGCGTGTTCGGGGGTTCCCTGACCGCGCTGCGCTATCCGGAACGCGAACTGGCGTCGGTCGCGTCCGGTGGGACGTACGCGCCGATCACCGCGCCGCTGCGGGACCCGGCCGAGGTCGCCGCGAAGGCCGCGGCACGGGCGGGGGCCCAATCCGGCACCGGCGGTAGCCTGGACGGGGATTAGACGTACGCGACGGGAGAACGAGCGCATATGACCAGTAGTTTGGGCGACGCCCTGAGCAAGTTGCTGGGCGGGGACGCCTCCCCGCTTGCCGACGGCGACACGACCGAGCCGGCCGGCGACCGCCCGGGCGGCACAGGTTCATCCGGGACGGCGGGCGCGGCCAAGGCCCTCGACGGCCTGACCGGCGTGCGCGCCGAGGTCACCGGGATTCTGCTGCGCGTGCTCGGCGACGATGCGCCGGAGGAGGCGCCCGCCGTGGACTCGACGCTGCGGAAGGACCTCGGGATGGATCGCCTCGCGGTGGTCGAATTCGTGGTGCGCACCGAGGAAGAGACCGGGGTGCTGATCAAGGACGACGACGCCGCGAAGTTCCGCACCCTCGGCGACGTCATCGACTACGTGGACGACGCACGGGGCGAATAAACCGACCGGTCACATCACGGCGCGGCGGCTGAGGAAGTCGACGACGTCGCAGCCCGCCGCGTCCCCGGGGGCGTCGGCGGGCGGGGGCGCCGGGGCGTCGGCAAGCGAATCGGCGACGGGGGCGAAAGGCTCGTGGCCCGCGGTGCCCGGACGGAGAGGTTCGAGGGCGGCGTCCCACGCGGTGCCGAGCTCGTCGTCGATGGCGCGGGCCAGGCCGGCGGCGTCGCCGCGGTGGGCGGCCATGATGGCGCGGAGGCGCTGCTCCCCCACCTGCACGTCGCCGATGGCGTCGGTGACGCCGGACCAGGTGCCCAGGGCGGGGACATGGCAGTGGCGCTCGCCGTGGGTCGGCTGGTCCGGCGCGTCGGCGAAGGCGGCGTCCTCGGTGACCTCGAAGGTGAGGTCCGGCCACCGGCACAGGTCCGCGACGAGACGCCCGGCGGCGCCTGCGGGGCCGCGCCATTCGAGCTCGGCGCACATGCGGGAGTCGTCGTCGGGGCGGGATCGCCACGTCGACCGGCCCGGCCTGGTGCCGTCCGGCAACGTCATCCCCGCGCGGGCGATGGCCCACTCGACGTGCGGGATAAGCGCCGCGCGCGCGGAATGGATCCAGAGCACGCCGGCGGAGTGGTGTCGGTACATGGTCACCTGCGGTGTCGGCGGAAAAGACGCGCCGCGGCCGGTATGCCGCCGAAAGAATTCCGGCGCCGAACCGCGGCCCGTCCCAAGACGAGGATCGTCTTCCCCTACGCCCTCATCGTCATGCCGCCGCCGGAAAGAGAACCGGCGGTATCCATGTGAACTATTGGGGCCAGTGTGTCCCCGGCCACGGACCCCGGCAACGCTCAACCCGTACTTGACACCCCCGAACCATCAAGTGCGCGTTGAGCTTTGGGGATGGCCGGGGGACGGCC
>DUOR01000232.1 GCA_012838715.1 Actinomycetales bacterium | reverse complement strand
TGACCACGTCCATCAGGTCGCGGAGGACGCGGTTGGCGCCCGGGGGAGTGTCCAGCGCCGCCGAGAACTGGGACTGCCCGCCGGGCCGCTGCATGAACATGACCATGTCGCGGGCCGCCGCGCGGGCGACCTCCGAACCCAGGTCCTCCTCGACGAGCGACAGCGTCAGGTCGATGCCGGCGGTGATGCCGGCGGACGTCAGGTAGCGGCCGTCGCGGATGTGGATGATGTCCGGCTGCACGTCGACCTTCGGGTACCGCCGCGCCAGCAGTCCGGCGTGGCGCCAGTGCGTCGTCGCCCGACGCCCGTCGAGGTAGCCCAGCTCGGCCAGCGCGAATGCGCCGGTGCACACCGATGCGACGCGCACGGCGTCGTCGGCAAGCGAGGAGACGGCGTCGAGCACGTCCCGGCTGATGCGATCCGTCGCCAAGTGCTCGGCGCCGGCGACCATCAGCGTGTCCAGTGGGCCGGCGTCGCGCGGGGTGACGGTATCGGCGACGGCCATACCGGACGACGTGCGCACGGTGCCGCCGGCGGGGGAGACGTAGACCAGCTCGTAACCCGAGGCGCCGGAAGGGTTCGGGGCAGCGGCCGCAGGTTCGCGGTCGGTGAGACCCGAGCGAGCGACGACGCCGGCGGTGTTGAGCACTTCCGCGGGGCCGCTGACGTCGAGCATCGTCACTCTGTCGAACACGAAAAGCCCCATCCGCCGGGCCCCGGAACGGTGGGCCCCGGAACCGTGGGCCCCGGAACGGTGGGCCCCGGAACCGTGCGGTCGAGTCGTGGTTTCGGACTTGGTTGCAGTCGTGGTTCCCGTGGGCGCCGTGGGCTCCGTCATGTCGGCCCCTCCATTCGGTCGCGGTGTCGCCGGTGTTCACCGCCCATCTTCGTTGCCGGCGGGGCGCGGGGGAACGGGATGTCCGAAATCGTGGGAAACATGGCGCACCGGACATGGCGACGGGGGGCGCGAAAAAGAACCATGGGAAGTGGGCGGCCGGAAGGTCGTTCAACCACAACCAGGAAGGTGCGTCATGACCGAGGAAATCGCCGGAATCAAGATCCCCGACAGCAAGCTGGCCAAGGAAGCGACCGAACTCGTCCGCGAAGCCGCGAGCGACCTCATCTTCGACCACTCCCGCCGCGTGTACGTCTTCGGCGCCCTCCGCGGTGAGCAGGAGAAGCTCGACTTCGACGCCGAGTTGCTCTACGTGGGCGCCATGTTCCACGACCTCGGCCTGACCGAGAAGTACCGCCGCGACGACCAGCGCTTCGAAATCGACGGCGCCGACGAGGCCCGCCGTTTCCTCCTGTCCCACGGCCTGTCCGAGGACCGCGCCGACCTTGCATGGGCGGGCATCGCGCTACACACCACCCCGGAGATCCCGCTGCACATGGCGCCGGAAATCGCCCTGGTCACCCGGGGCGTCGAGCTCGACGTGCTGGGCATCGACTACGACTCGCTCACCGACGAGCAGCGCGCGGAGATCGTCGCCGCCCACCCGCGCCCCGACTTCAAGAACCGCATCCTGCAGGCCTTCACCGACGGCATCAAGCACCGCCCGGAGACCACCTTCGGCAACGTCAAGGCCGACGTCCTTCAGCACTTCGTGCCCGGCTTCGAACGCGACGACTTCGTCGAGATCATCCGAGCCAACGACTGGGCCGAATAGGCCGACCCCGCTCCAGTGAGCACCCCGCCCCAGTGAGCACCCCGCCCCATTAAACAAGGAGAAAAACGATGACGGACCGTATCGCCAATGCGAAGCTCCGCGGCAAGATCATGACCGCCGATGACGCCGCGGAGCTCATCGGCCACGGCGCGAAGATCGGCATGTCCGGCTTCACCGGCGCCGCGTACCCCAAGGCCATGCCCACGGCCATCGCCGAGCGCGCGAAGGCGGCCCACGACCGCGGCGATGATTACGCGATCGATCTCTTCACCGGTGCGTCCACCGCACCGGACTGCGATGGTGTGCTTGCCGACGCCGACGCCATCCGCTTCCGCATGCCGTACCAGTCCGATTCGATCATGCGGAAGAAGATCAACGCCGGCTCGATGAAGTACGCCGACATGCATCTGTCGCATTCGGCGCAGCAGGTGTCCGAGGGCTTCTTCGGCACGCTGGACTTCGCCATCGTCGAGGCGGCGCGCATCACCGAGGAAGGCCACATCGTGCCGTCGTCGGGCGTCGGCAACAACGTCGAGTACCTCGACGCCGCGGAGAAGATCATCATCGAGGTCAACTCGTGGCAGTCCCTGGATCTCGAGGGCATGGCGGACGTCTACCGCATCCAGGCGCGCCCCAACCGCACCGCGATCCCCATCAACAATCCGGGCGACCGTGTGGGCACCACCTACATCGACATCGACACCGACAAGGTCGTCGCCATCGTCGAGACCGACGCCCCGGACCGCAACTCGCCGTTCAAACCCATCGACGACGTCTCCCAGCGAATCGCCGGCAACTTCCTCGACTTCCTCGAGGGAGAAGTCGCGGGCGGCCGCCTGACCTACGACGGCTACGTCATGCAGTCCGGCGTCGGCAACGTGCCCAACGCGGTGATGGCGGGCCTGTTGGATTCGAAGTTCGAGAACATCCAGGCGTACACCGAGGTCATCCAGGACGGCATGATCGATCTCATCGACGCCGGCAAGATGACCGTCGCTTCCGCCACCTCCTTCTCGCTCTCCCCGGAGTACGCCGAGCGCATGAACAAGGAAGCGGCACGGTACCGCGAATCGATCATCACCCGCCCGCTGCAGGTCTCGAACCACCCGGAGGTCATCCGCCGCGTTGGGCTCATCGCCACCAACGGCCTCATCGAGGCCGACATCTACGGCAACGTGAACTCCACCAACGTGTCCGGCTCCCGAATCATGAACGGCATCGGCGGTTCGGGCGACTTCACCCGCAACGGCTACGTGTCCTCCTTCATCACCCCGTCGCTGGCGAAGGACGGCGCCATTTCGGCCATCGTGCCGTTCGCGTCGCACATCGACCACACCGAGCACGACGTCATGGTCGTCATCTCCGAGTACGGCTTCGCCGACCTGCGCGGCCTGGCACCCATCGACCGCGCGAAGAAGATGATCTCCATCGCGCACCCCGACTACCGCCCGCTGCTGGAGGAGTACGTCGAGCGCGCCACCGCCCACGGCCGCCCGCAGCACACGCCGCACGACCTGGAAACCGCCTTCTCCTTCCACCGCAACCTCGCCGAAAAGGGCTCCATGCGCGGATAACGGGAGCTCAACGGGCCGCGGTACGGCGGGTGCCTTCGGACATCGCCCGCCGTACCCCGGCAGTTCGCCCGCGACGCCGTCGGAAAGCAACGCGCGCGACGCGCGACGGCCATGCGCACGACGTGTGACGGCCATGCGCACGACGCGCGACGGCCACGCCCCCGATGCCTGACGGCCACGCGCGCGACACAACAGCCACGTCCGCGACAAGCACTCGACACATCGGTCATGCGCCCGCAGGAAAATGTGGGGGTTCACCCCCGATCGGCCGGAAAAACACCATTACGCAGGCCACTCCACACCGCCGACGGTGGTCTGTGTCACCGTTCGGAAACAACGTTCGGTAGCCTTACTGGTGACGTGCTCGAGCACTTCGTCACCGGATTCGAGCGTGGTGGCTACGCGACCCCGCTCCACGGACTCGACCGCACCACCCGCATGCGAGTGGGGCGGTTTTCCGCGGAAGTCGTGGTCGAAGTCACCCGGAGCTCAGCCGGCCCACCAGGGACGGCCGGGACCCGGGGGCGCGGGCAGTCGCGGGCGGTTGCATGCCCGGCAATCACCGACGACACCACAAGTCGGGAAAACTCACCGAAGGCAGTTTGAGGAGAAGATTTTATGTCCGACCGCATTGCTAACCAGAGGATGCGCGACAAGGTCATGTCGGCCGACGAGGCCGCCCAGATGATCGGCAACGGCGCGAAGATCGGCATGTCCGGCTTCACCGGCGCGGCCTACCCGAAGGCCATGCCGACCGCCATCGCCAACCGTGCCAAGGAAGAGCACGCCAAGGGCAACGAGTACGGCATCGACCTCTTCACCGGCGCCTCCACCGCCCCCGACTGCGACGGCGTCCTCGCCGAGGCGGATGCGGTCAACTACCGCATGCCGTACGCCTCCGACCCGATCATGCGCAAGAAGATCAACGACGGCTCGATGAAGTACTCGGACATTCACCTGTCCCACTCGGCCGCGTACGTGTCGCAGGGCTTCTTCGGCAAGCTGGACTTCGCCATCGTCGAGGCCACCCGCATCACCGAAGAGGGCCACATCATCCCGTCCTCGGGCGTCGGCAACAACGTCGAGTACCTCGACGCCGCCGAGAAGATCATCATCGAGGTCAACTCCTGGCAGTCCCTGGATCTCGAGGGCATGGCGGACGTCTACCGCATCCAGGCCCTGCCGAACCGCACGGCCATCCCGATCAACAACCCGGGCGACCGCGTCGGCACCACCTACATCGACATCGACGTCGACAAGGTCGTCGCGATCATCGAGACCGACGCCCCGGACCGCAACGCCCCGTTCAAGCCGATCGACGACGTGTCGAAGGCCATCGCCGGCAACTTCCTCGACTTCCTCGAGGGCGAGGTCGCGGGCGGCCGCCTGACCTACGACGGCTACGTCATGCAGTCCGGCGTCGGCAACGTCCCGAACGCCGTGATGGCGGGCCTGCTGGACTCCAAGTTCGAGAACATCCAGGCCTACACCGAGGTCATCCAGGACGGCATGATCGACCTGATCGACGCCGGCAAGATGACCGTCGCGTCGTCCACCTCGTTCTCGCTCTCCCCGGAGTACGCGGAGCGCATGAACAATGAGGCCGCGAACTACCGCAAGTCGATCATCCTGCGCCCGCTGCAGGTCTCGAACCACCCGGAGGTCATCCGCCGCGTCGGCCTGATCGCCACCAACGGTCTCATCGAGGCCGACATCTACGGCAACGTGAACTCCACCAACGTGACCGGTTCGCGCATCATGAACGGCATCGGCGGCTCGGGTGACTTCACCCGCAACGGCTACATCTCGTCGTTCATCACCCCGTCGCTGGCGAAGGACGGCGCCATTTCGGCCATCGTGCCGTTCGCGTCGCACATCGACCACACCGAGCACGACGTCATGGTCGTCATCTCCGAGCACGGCTTCGCCGACCTGCGTGGCCTGGCCCCGCGCGACCGCGTGAAGAAGATGATCGCCATCGCCGCGCCGGAGTACCGCCCGCTGCTGGAGGAGTACTACGAGCGTGCGACCTCGGGCGACAACAAGTTCATGCAGACCCCGCATGACCTGGCGACCGCGTTCGACTTCCACCGCAACCTGCTGTCGACCGGCTCCATGAAGGGCTAGTTCCCTTATGAAGGGTTAGTCCCCTTCGTGGAGGGTCTGCCCCTCCATTGCGTTCGCCCCCGTCCCCGGTTTTCCGGGGTGCGGGGGCGTTTCGCTTTTTGTTGGCCGCCTCGTCGTTTTTGCGGGGCCGCCTTGCTTTCCGACGGTCGCCCACCGGCATCCGCCCCACCCCCGGCTTCCGCCCCCAACCCTGGCTTCCACCCCGCCCCTGGCATTCGCCCTGCCCTTGGTATTCGCCTACCCGCGGAATTCACTCCAACCCGGGTATCCATCTCACTCGACGGCATTCGCCCGCCGGCACATGCGCCCGCTTCGTGGCGAGGCTCCGGCACCCTTAGTGCATTTGGATACACCGCGACGAGTAGCAGATCTGACCACCTGCGGGTTTGCGGGCGCGAATTTGCCGCGGTGTATCGAGATGCACTAACGGTCTTCGCCGCCCCCGGCGGGCAGGTTCGCGGCGTCTGGTGTTGCGGTGGGGAGTGGTGCCGCGGCCGGGTGGCCATTCGCGTGGAGTGTGGCGGCGCGGTGGCTGTGGCGCGTTGCTGATTGGCGCTGCGCCCGCGCCCCACTCCCGCGCCCCACTCCCGCGCCCGCGCCCGCGCCCCACTCCCGCGGCCTGGGGCGGCGTTACTTCAGGTAGCCCAGGACGGCGTCGTGAAGCAGGCCGTTGGTGGCGACGGCGTCCCCGCCATGCGGGCCGTCCTCGCCGGCGAGGGAGGTGAAGCGGCCCCCGGCCTCATCGATGAGCACGGCGAGCGGCGCCAGGTCCCACAGGGAGACCTCGGGTTCGGCGGCGACGTCGACGGCGCCCTCGGCGACGAGGCAGTAGGAGAAGAAGTCGCCGTAACCGCGCAGGCGCCACGCGTCGTCGGTGAGGGCGATGAGCTGGTCGCGCAAGCCGCGGTCGCGCCACCCGGTCAGGGAGGAAATGGCGACGGAGCTGTCGGCGATGTCGCCCACCCGCGACACGGTGATGCGCTGCGGCGCCGCGCCGCCGGGGTTCTCGGCCGGATGTTCGGTGGTGGCGGGAGTGCCCACGGCGACGGACTTCCACGCGCCGGCGCCCTTCGACGCCCACCAACGGCGGCCGAGGGCGGGCGCCGACACCACGCCGGCGACGGGCACGCCATCGACGAGCAGGGCAATCAGGGTCGCCCACACGGGCACGCCGCGGACGAAGTTCTTCGTGCCGTCGATGGGGTCGATGACCCACTGGCGGCCCTCGAACACCGCGTCGCCGCCGAATTCCTCGCCGACGACGTCGTCGGAGGGGCGTTCGTCGGCAAGCAGGGCGCGTAGTTCGCGCTCGCAGGCGAGGTCGGCGTCGGACACGGGGGTGAGGTCCGGCTTCGACTCGACGTCGAGGTCCGCGGCGCCGAAGCGCGGCAGGGTCACGGCGTCGGCGAGGTCCGCGAGGCGCAGGGCGAGGGCGAGATCATCGGAGTAGGCGGTCATGCCGGTAGTCTAGACCGGCCCCGCCACGCCGGGGCGCAGGAAGGATGGCCTCATGCTGCATGCCCTGACGTACGCGTTCGTCGACTCCATCAACGTGCTGTTGATTGGCGTCGTCGTGGCGATCGGGATGATGCTGCCGGCGGGCCGGTACCGGCGGATTGCGCCGCTGCTGGTGTTCGGCGATTGGCTGGGCGTGGCGGTGCTGGCGTTGGCGGTGCTGGTGGTGTTCGACGGCCTGGGGGACCAGGTGTCGGCGCTGGTGGAGTCGCCGTTGTTCGGTGTGCTGCTGATTTTGACGGGCGTCGCGACGGCGGTGCTGACGTGGCGCGGCGGCGATTCCTCGGGGCTCATCGAGAGAATCCTCGCGCCGTTGCGCACGCCGTCGGTGCTGACGGTCGCCACCGGTTTCGTCCTCGGCGCCATCCAGTCGGTGACGTCGGTGCCGTTTTTCGCGGGGCTCGCGGTGCTGTCCGCGGAGGGGTTGCCGGTCGCCGAGCGTTACCTGGGGCTGATCCTGTACGCGTCCGTCGCACTGAGCTTGCCGACGGCCGTGGCCCTGGCCGTGGGCATCGTCCGGCATCGGCCGAAGTCCTGGTTGGGGCGGGTTTTCGCCGTCGCCCGGGAGAATCAGGCGGCCGTGTCGAGGGGCGCCGGCTACCTGGTGGCGGTGCTGCTCACCGCCATCGGCGTGCTGCACATGCTGTAGGGCGCTACCCGAGGATTTCGCGCAGCTCCGCGACCACGGACGCCGGACCCGCGATGCGCCACCCGCCGGCTAGTTCGCCGACGCCGCCGACGCCCGCGACGAGGGCGTGGCCGGGCAACCAGTCCCACGGGGCGACGGAATGCTGGAACCAGGCGCCGAGGCGGCCGTCGGCCACGCCGGCCAGGTCGACCGACGCGGAACCGAGCATGCGCCACGTCGCGAAGCGCGCCGAGGCCTCCAGCCACGCCGGGGCGACGTCGTCGTCGGCCAGGCGGGTGGTGTGCAGATAGGTTCCGGCGCAGATGTCCTCGGCGGCGGCGTCGGCAAGCTCGGGGAGGCGCACGCTGCCGCGGGCATCGGACACGAACGTCGGCAGTTCGGGCCCGCCGACCCAGGTCTCGCCGGTCGACGCGCGGTGCACGGCACCCAGGATCAGGCGGTCCGGATCCTCCGGCGCGCCCTCCACCAGGGCGATCGCGGAGCACCAGTAATCCGAACCGGTGGTGAAGTTGTACGTGCCGTCCACCGGATCGATGACCCAGGTGCGGCCGGAAGTCCCGTCCTTGGCGGAACCCTCCTCGCCGAGGATGCCGTCATCGGGGCGCAACCGCGCCAACTCCGCGACGACCATCTCCTCCGCCGCCCGGTCGGCCGCCGTGACCACGTCCGACACCGAGGTCTTGTACTCCGTCTCCAGGCCCTCGTCGCGCATCCGCCGCGCCAGCTCCGCCGCCCGCTTCACGACGTTCGCCGCGACACGGGCGTCGTCGGCAAGCACCGCGTCCGCGCCCACATCCTCGGCCGGGGGCACTGCCGACGGCGCATCCGAATGGGCGCCGCGCTGGGGGGAACCGGAGGGCACGCGAGAATCCGTCATGGCCCCATTGTGCACGCGCGCCCGATTCGCGCACGGGGAGCGGGGCTTCGGCCCGGCCGGGGGCGTTCGCTAAGGTGGGACGCGTGAATCCCGACGTGACCGCTGACCTCAATGACCTCGACGCGACGTTGACCACCATCGAGAAGGTGGTCGACCCGGCCGAGCTGTCCGATCGGGTCCGCGAACTGGAGGCGCAGGCCGCCGACCCCTCCCTGTGGGACGACCCGGACCACGCCCAGCAGGTCACGTCCCAGCTGTCGCAGGTGCAGGCCAAGCTGAAGAAGGTCACCGGCCTGCGCGAACGCCTCGACGACCTGCCCGTCATGTACGAGCTCGCCGAGGAAGAGGACGGCGACGCCGCCGCCGAAGCCACCGAGCTTGCCGACGAGGAACGCGCCGACCTCCGCGCCGCCATCGAGGCCCTCGAGGTCACGACCATGCTGTCCGGCGAATACGACGAGCGTGAGGCGGTCATCAACATCCGCGCCGGCGCCGGCGGCATCGACGCCGCCGACTTCGCCGAAATGCTCATGCGCATGTACACCCGCTGGGCGGAAAAGGCCGGCCACAAGGTCGACGTGTACGACATCTCCTACGCGGAGGAAGCCGGCATCAAGTCGTCGACGTTCGTCGTCCACGGCGAATACATGTACGGCACCCTGTCGGTGGAACAGGGCACGCACCGCCTGGTGCGCATCTCGCCGTTCGACAACCAGGGCCGCCGCCAGACGTCCTTCGCCGAGGTGGAGGTCCTGCCGGTCGTGGAGACCACCGACCACATCGACATCCCGGACAACGACGTCCGCGTCGACGTCTACCGTTCCTCCGGCCCCGGCGGCCAGTCGGTGAACACCACCGACTCGGCGGTGCGCCTGACGCACGTGCCCACCGGCATCGTCGTGACCTGCCAGAACGAGAAGTCGCAGATCCAGAACAAGGCCTCCGCCATGCGGGTGCTCCAGGCGAAGCTTCTCGAACGCAAGCGCCAGGAGGAGCAGGCCGAGATGGACGCCCTCGGAGCCGGCGGCAACGCGTCCTGGGGCAACCAGATGCGCTCCTACGTCCTGCACCCGTACCAGATGGTCAAGGACCTGCGGACCAGCCACGAGGTCAACAACCCGTCGGCCGTCCTGGACGGCGACATCGACGGCTTCCTCGAGTCCGGCATCCGCTGGCGCATGGACGAGGCGAACGCGGAGTAGGCCGCGAAAGGCCACGGTCGGCAGCTGCGGGGTAGATCCGGGCAGGCCCGGGGCCGGGGCAGGTGCGGGGCAATCGCCGGGACCGGGGCAATCGCCGGGCCCGGGGCAGTCGCCGGGCCCGGGGCAGTCGCGGGGTAGGCCCGGGATCTTCGGCCGGCGATTCCGTTCGCCGCATTTTCCGCGGCGTTGTCGGAGCGTGCGGCGTGCTTTGAGCAAGACAATATTGTTATAAAACATGAACTACATTCATGTCGACAATCTGCAACAGAATTCGTCCGAAAATGGCGAGATTTGGTCCATTTTTGTTGCGGATCCTCTACATCAATGTAGTTCATGATTTAGCACTAACGCGCGGGGTTGATTCAGCGTCAACTGTTATGCCCGATGGGGCGGATGCGGCTCCAGCGGGGCGGATGTGACTGCGGGGGCGGATGTGGCTCCAGTGGGACGGATGTGACTGCGGGGCGGATGCGGCTCCAGTGGGGCGGATGTGACTGCGGGAGTGGATGTGGCTCCAAGGGTGGGAGTGGCTCCGGGGGTCGGTGATTGACCGGGGAATAGCCGGGGAAGTAGGCGGCGGTTGACCGGGGAAATAGCCGGAGAAGTAGTCGGTGGGTAACCGGGGAAATAGTCGGGGAGATAGCCGGTGGGTAACCGGGGAACTGGGCAACCGCCCGCACCCCACCCGAAGATGAAAAGACTCTCATCGGGGTTTCATGCGCGGGTCATCGTCGGCGTTCATGCTTGAGGCATGGACGTGATGAAGAAGCTGCTGCCGCTGGCGGGCGTGATCGCCGTGCCCGTGCTGCTGGCGGTGGCCGGTGGTGCGCTGACCTCCGACGACGCGCCGCCGAACATTTCCAACGAGCCCGCGGTCACCGACCGCGAGCTTCCGCGTGCCCCGCTTTCCGACGGCCAGGGGGACGACCGGGACGCCGCCGACGATCGTGACGGCACCGGCCGCGACGGCGCCGGCCGCGACGGCGGAACC
>DUOR01000231.1 GCA_012838715.1 Actinomycetales bacterium | reverse complement strand
GGCCCGGACGGCCGCCGTCTTCACCTGCGACGCCTTCGCCGCGGTGACCTGGGCGGGGGTCCGCGCCAGGCGCTGGCGGCGGGCCGCGGAGGTCTCGTGGGTCCAGTCGCGGACGACGCCGACGTGCTCCTCGATGAGGTCCTCCAGCGTGACAATGCCTACCGGGCCACCGGTCGCACCGTCCACCGCGACGGCCATGTGGGCCGAACGGCGGCGCATCTCGCGCATCGTGCGGTCGATGGCGCCGTCGACGTCGACGGTGATCAGCTCGCGGATCTCGTCCTCCGGAATGACGACCTCCGGGCCGGACTCCGGGTCCAGCACGCGGTCCAGGACGTCCTTGACGTGGATGTAGCCGTGGTAGCCGCCGTCGGCGTCACGGACCGGGAAGCGGGAGAAACCCGTCTCGGTGACCGCGACCTCCAGGTCACCGACCGTCGTCCGCACCGGCACCGTGCGGACCTGCCCCGAGGGCACCAGCACCTCCCGGATGGAGCGGTTCTCCGAGGACAGGGCCTTGTTCAGGCGGGAATGCTCCTCGTCGTCGAGCAACCCCTCCTGCCGCGACTCGGCGATCATCGAGGCCAGCTCGTCGGTGTTCACCGTAGAATCCAGCTCGTCCTTCTGCGTGATGCCGAACCACGCCAGCGTGTGCCGGGCGACCCAGTTGAAGAACAGCAGCAGCGGCTTGGTCATCCGGTAGAAGGCCACGTGGGCCGGGGTCAGCCACATCGCCATCGTCTCCGGGCCGGCCAGCGCGATGTTCTTGGGCACCATCTCGCCGAGCAGGATGTGCAGGATCGAGATGAACAGCAGCGCGATGGCGAAGCTGATCGGGTGCAGCAGGGAATCCGGCACGCCGATGGCGGAGAACGGCTCCTCCAGCAGATGCGCGATCGCCGGCTCCGACACCTTGCCCAGCAGCAGGGAACAGATGGTGATGCCCAGCTGCGCGGCGGCCAGCATCATCGACAGGTGCTCGGTGGCGCCGAGCACGACCTTCGCCCGCTTCTTGCCCTGCGCGATGAGGGCCTCCAGGCGGTCGCGGCGGGCCGCGATGAGCGCGAACTCCGCGCCGACGAAGAAGGCGTTGAACGCCAGCAGCGCCACGGTGAGGGCGATTCCGAACCAGTCGCTCATCGGTCGAACATCTCCTTCGCCCGCTCGTTGGTGATGGGGATGAGCAGCGCCCGGTCGACGCGGCGGCCGTCCATCGCGAGGATGCGCGCGTACCAGCGGCCCGGCAGGCCGGACTCGAACTCGTCCATCGCGTCATGCTCCGTTTCCGGCAGCAGCACCACGTCGCCCTCGGCGGGGATGCGGCCCAGGGCCCGCATGATCACGCCGCCCAGGGTCTCCTGCTCGCCTTCCGGCGCGTAGTAGCCGACCTGGTGGGGCAAGTCGTCGACGCGCAGCAGGCCGGAGCAGTCCCAGCCCTCGATGACGCGGCGGACCTCGCGCTCGGCCTCGGCGTCGTCGTACTCGTCGTAGACCTCGCCGAGGATTTCCTCCACGACGTCCTCGATGGTGACGATGCCCGCCGTGCCGCCGTACTCGTCGGCGACCAGGGCGATCTGGGAGCCGGCGGAACGCACGGCCTCGAGCACCGCGTCGCCGTCGAGGGACTGCGGCAGCACCGGCACCTCGCGCGCCAGGGTGCGCACGGAGGTGCTGCCGCGCTTGTCGGCGGGCACGGTGAACGCGTCCTTGACGTGGACGACGCCGAGGGTGTTGTCCAGGTCGCCGTCGGCGACGGGGAAGCGGGAGCGGCCGGACTCGATGGCCAGGGCCAGCAGGTCGGTGACCGTGTCCGTGGAGTTCAGCGCCACGATGGTCGACCGCGGCGTCATCAGGTCCTCCGCGGTGGTTTCGCCGAACTTCAGGGAGCTCTCCAGCATCTGCGCCTTGGACTTGTCCAGCGCGCCGTGCTGCGCGGAGTTGCGCACCAGGGCGCCGAGCTCCTGCGGGGAACGCGCGGACGCGAGTTCATCGGCGGGCTCGATGCCGAGCTTGCGCACCATCCAGTTGGCGGTGGCGTTCATCGACTGGATGAAGAAGTGGAAGAACCAGTTGAACCAGGTCACCGGGCGGGTGGTCGCGCGGGCGACCTCCAGCGGCAGGGTGATGGCCACGTTCTTGGGCACCAGTTCGCCGTAGATCATCGACAGCGTGGTCGCCACGATCAGCGCGAGCACCAGGGCGGTCGGCCCGGTGGCGGTGTCCGGCAGGCCCATCCAATCGAGCATGGGCGTGAAGTAGCCGGCGAGGACGGGTTCGGCGAGGAAGCCGGTGGCCAGCGTCGTCAGCGTGATGCCCAGCTGCGCGCCGGACAGGTGGAACGACAGCCGGTTGTGGGCCTTGCGCACCAGTTTGGCGGTGGAGTCGCCGCGGTGCCGGACGTCGGCGTCGATGGCGGAGCGTTCCACGCCGGTGACGGCGAATTCGAAGGCCACGAACAGGCCGGTGCCGGCGGTGAGGGCGATGAAGCCGAACACCGCCACGATGTTCAGGAATATGTCCATGATTGTCGGGTGATTCTACCTCGTGGCCGGGCTTTCGCCGCCGGTCGCGGGCGTGCCCCCGGTCACCGTGCGGGGCCGGGTCATTTCTTGCCCCGGCGCTTGCGTTTGGGGCGGTGCTGGCGCGACTGCCGCACCGGCCGTGCTTTCCGACGCTCCGGTGTCCCGTCCGCGCCGGCGCCCGGCGGTGGCGGGCGCCGCGCCCCGG
>DUOR01000230.1 GCA_012838715.1 Actinomycetales bacterium | reverse complement strand
GCAGTTCCGACGCCGGGATGTGGGCGTTCTCCAGGGCCTCCCAGGTCAGCTCGAGCAGGATCCGCTGCTGCGGGTCCATGTTCTCGACTTCGAGGGGCGACAACCCGAAGAACTCGTTGTCGAAACCGACGATGTCGTCCAGGTAGCCGCCGCGGGTGTCGCACTCGGCGATCTCCGCGGCGATTTCCGGATCGCCGGCGTACTCGGACCAACGGCCCTCCGGCAGATCGCCGGTGCCCGCGCGGCCCGACACCAGCAGATCCCACATTTCCTTCACGTCGCCGGCGCCCGGGTAGCGGCCGGCCATGCCCACCACGGCGATGTCCATGTCGGTGAGGACGTCGTCGCGCAGCCGTCGGGAAGCGGCGGCCTCGGCGCGGGTCTGGAAGGCGTCGTAGGCCGAGTCGTCCGGGTTGCCGGTATCGCCCTCGATGAGGCGCACGGCCAACTTCGCGATGGTCGGGTACTCGTACGCGACCGTGGCGTCCAGGCGGACGTCGAGCAGGTTCTCCAGCTCACCCGACAGCACGACGATGTCGCGGGAGGACAGGCCGAACTCCTCCATCGGCCGATCCGGCGTGACCTCCCCGGCCGACAGTCCCGTGGCCCCAATCACCCAGTCGCGCAGCCAATCACGCATCCGGGCGACCGTCATGGCCGAACGTCCCTGCACATCATCCATCGTGTGGTGGTTCCTTACTCCAGTGGTCGGTTACTCGAAACCGCCGTCAAGGTAGGCGGCGCGGGCCACTCGACGGGCGATCTTACCGGCGGAAGAGCGGGGCAATTCATCGATGCCGACGAAACGCACGTCCTCCGGCTGGATGCCGTGGGTGCGGGTGACGGCGGCGCGGATGTCCGCGATCGCCGCCTCGTCGCCCGAGGCGTCCTTGTTGAAGTCGCGCTCGGCGATGATGACCAGCTTCTCCACGTCGTCGCCCTCGACCGAGAACGCGGCGACGACGGCGGGGCGCACGTGGTCCGACGCCTGCTCGGCGGTGACCTCGATGTCCTGCGGGTAGTGGTTGCGGCCCGCGATGACGATCAGGTCCTTGATGCGGCCGGTGATGTGGATTTCGTCGTCCAGGAACACGCCCAGGTCGCCGGTGGCCATCCAGTGCGCGTCCTCCGCGACGCCCTCGGCGCGGGAATCCTCCGCGCGGCGGCCGGCGAGCTGATTCTTGAACACCTGCTCGCTCTGCGCCAGGTCGGTGAGGTAGCCCAGCGGGATGTTGTCGCCGTGGACCCACATCTCGCCGACGACGCCGTCCTCGACTTCTTCCCGCGTCTCCGGGTCGACGACGATGAGGTTCTGCGGGCGGGCGACGGCGCCGTTGGACATCAGCGGCACCGAATCCTCCGAGTTGGCCTCGACGCGCTCGGGGCGGCCGGCGTTCAGGGAGTCGCGGGAAACCCAGGTGACGCGGGGGCGCTCCTCGCCCTGCGGCAGCGTGACCAGCAGGGTCGCCTCGGTGAGGCCGTAGCCCGGGCGGATGGCGTTGGTGGGCAGGCCGAACTTCTCGAAGTTCTCGCGGAACTCGCGGGTCGCCTTCTCGGTGACCGGCTCGGAACCGACGATGAGGCCGTCGACCATGGACAGGTCCAGGTCGGCGCCGTCCTCGGGCACGGCGAAACGGTTGGCCAGCTCGAGGGCGAAGTTCGGGACCACGGTGTAGACGTTGTTGTCGTCGCCGCGGTTGTTCAGCTGGTCGATCCAGCGCTTGGGGTGCTGAATGAAGTCGCGCGGGGTCATGATGTCGAACGGCAGGCCCAGCGCGGTGACGAAGGCGCCGAGGACGATGCCCATGTTGTGGTGCAGCGGCAGCCAGGTCACCAGGCGCAGCGGCAGCTGCAGGTGCGCGGCGGACAGGACCTGGAAAACGTTGGACAGCAGGGAACGGCCGGCGATGCGGACTCCCTCCGGGGTGCGCGACGAGCCGGAGGTGAACAGCAGCACCGCGTCCTCCTCGAGGCGCGGCAGGTACTTGGGGTCCTCGGCCGGGGAGACGAAATTGTCGGCCAGCGAGTCCGGCAGCGCGTCCACGGTGAGGACGCGGGGGCGCTCGGCGGCGGGACGCTCGGCGAAGAGGGAACGGACGGCCGCGGCGGAGCGCTTGTTGGTCAGCACGACGTCCGGCTTGGACACCTCGAGCACGGCGCTCAAGTGGTCGCCGTGGCCGGGTTCGGTCGGGTCGTACAGCGGCAGCGCGACCTGGGACGCGTACTGGGCGCCCAGGAAGCCGAAGAGGTACTCGGGGCTGTTGCCCATGAGCAGTGCGACGCGGTCGCCGGGGTTGCCGACCTGCTGGAGGCGGGCGGCGACGGCCTTGATGCGGCGGTTGACCTCGGCGCGCGTGTAGGTGACCAGCTCGCCTTCGCGGGAACCGGAAAAGTCGTGGAAGGCGATCTGCTGAAGGTCGAGTTCGCCCTTCATCGTGTTGACCTGCCACATCATTTCGGAAAGGTTCGGCACGGACATGTCCTCGGGGAAGGCGAAGTTGCCCTTCTCGTCGAGGAACTGGCCCATCAGCATGCCAAGATCCATTGTTTTCCTGCTCTCTATCGGTTTGGCGTCGTTGGTTGTGCGGCGCTGGATTTGCGTCGCCGGTCGTGCTTCGTCGGTTGTGCTTCGTGGGTTGTGCGCCATCGGTGCGGTTGCGCGCGGGCCGCGCCCGAAACCCAATCCGTTACCAATTCGTTACTGGAAGCATATCCGCACGGGCCGCCGGCGCCGCGATCGGTGCCGTCGCCCGCCTGCCGCGGCCCGCCCCACGTGCGGTGTCGGTCGGTGCGGGGATTGCTTTCCGACGCCCGGCTCGGCCTGCGGGCGACTCCCCGGGTTTTACACGCGGGCCACAACGGTAGCGCATTTTACTTTCGCACCTGAAAAACAATAGGCGCGGCCCGTGTCGCATGTCACGTTAATTCTGATATCGGGCGGGGTTCCTGTGACTATTGTGACTGGTTTTCCGCCGCAAGGCCACATTCGACCGCCCGGCGTGTTCGCAGTGCGCCCAACGGGGCCGCCCGACCGGCACCGTCGGAAAGCGGCTGCACCGGCCTACCGCGGCTAGCGCGACGCGAGCACCCCGTCGATGAGGCCCGCCGCCCATTCCGTCGTCCACGCGACCGAGGTGGTGCCGGGGATGATGCCCGGATTCTCGGCGTACGTCGCGTGCGCGCCATTGGCGGCCACGTACTCCTGCGCCCGCGCCAGCGCATCGCCGAGGCCCGGGGGCGCGTCGCACACGGTGTCGCCGGGAGCGCAGATGTCCTGCACCCGATCGTTGAGCTCCCCGAAACCGTCCTCGCGGCCACCGCGCATGGTCGCACCCGGGACGATCGGCTGGACGAGCAGGTTCACCGGGGCGAGCACGACCTCCGCGCCCAGACCACCCATCGGCACACCCGGGACCATGCCCTTGCCGGGCTCGCGACGGCCGTCGGCCAGCAACGCCGCACCCAGCACCGAATCCGCGGGCACGACCCCGCGACCGTTACCGATATCGGAGACGATGTCGCCCGCGATGACCGCACCCTGCGAGAAGCCCATGAAAATGAACTTCGTCTCCGGGCACTCGCCGTGCATGAACGACAGCTCCGCGTTGATGCGGTCGCGACCCTCGGCCTGAGAATCGTCGTACGTCATCTCGTGCTGGGCGTTGATGTTGCGGAACTGGGCCGTATACGGCACCGTCCACACCTTCACGTCCTCCGGCGAATACCGGCCCTGCAGCGGCGCCGACGCCTTGAGGATCAGCGAATTCGGGTTGAACGCCGGATTGATCGGATCATCGTCCGGCGCGGACTCCCACGTGCCGGGCACGGAAATGATCTCGACCGCCGGACACCACTCGGGTTGCGCCTGCGGGCCGGGGCCGGGGCCGGGACCCGGACCGGGGCCCGGGCCACGCAGCCACTGCCCCACCCCGACCGCAATGGCAAGGACGAGGACGATGACGGCGATGAGGGTCAGCGTTTTGCGCATGCCCGTTAGCAATACGCCGCTTCAGCCGCATTCGCAATTGCCTCGGTCACTTCATCCTCGTCGCCGTCGGTGCGCTCCTGCGCCACGATCTGGCCGGCGATGGCGTCCACCACCACGGCATCCTCGCCGCTGCAATGGATGTGGCCGGCCGCGATGAGCTGGTCCTCCGTGCCCTGGACGTCGATGCCGTCGGCGATCAAGGCGTCCAGGAAGGTCTCGTCATCCTCGGTCAGCGGCTGCCGCCCGTCGGGGGCCTCCTCCGCGCGGGTGGCGCCGGGCTCGACGATGTCGCGCTCGTCCGCCTCGCGCGGGCTGGTGCGCACGGAACTGCTGGTGGAGGTCTCCGTCGACGTCGACGTGGTGGTCGTCGCCGTCGTCGTCTCCGTCACCTCGGACGACTCGACCGTCGCGTCACCGCAGGCGGCAAGCCCGAGGGCGGCGGCGAAGACCACGGCCGCCAGCGCCGTCCGCGCGCGACCGCCGTTGCCGGTGCCGTTCATCGCCGCTCCTCCTCGATTTCGCCGTTGATCTGGCGGATCCAGCCGCCCTGGAACTCCTGCTCCAGGCCGCCCGCCGGAATCTGCCGCTGCGGGCCGACCGGGTAACCGAACGGGCCGTTCTCCCAGCCGGTGGCGCCCCAGTGGGTCATGATGTCCCCGT
>DUOR01000025.1 GCA_012838715.1 Actinomycetales bacterium | reverse complement strand
GGCCGCCCCGGCACGCAGCGCCTGCGCCTGCGCACCACCAACGGCTCCAGCCTCATCGCCGTGTCCGGCACCCCGGCCGGCGCGACGGTCACCGTCGATGCGCAGGTGGCCGGCATCAGCGAGCCCGCCGAGGTCGAGGACGCCCGCGAGCCCCGCGACTACGCGTCGGCCATCCACCGCGACGGCGACCTGTGGCGCGTCGACTGCGACGGCATCGCCCGCCACTGGCAGGTCGAGACCGTGGACAGCCGCCGCGGCACCGACGTCATCGTCTCCTCCGACGAGGGCACCTGGGTGCTGCACCGCGAGAACGTCGTCCGCTCCGCCGCCGACGACGACGGCTCCGGAGACGGCACGCTGACCTCGCCGATGCCCGGCACCGTCATCGCGCTGTCGGCCGCCGACGGCGACCGCGTCGAGGCCGGCGACCCGGTCCTGGTCGTGGAGGCCATGAAGATGGAGCACACGCTCCGGGCCCCCACCGCCGGCGTCGTCGAGTACCACGTCGCCGCCGGATCCCAGGTCTCCACCGAAGTCGCCCTGGCCACCGTCGTCCCCGACGAAGACTGACCCCCGCACCGCCCCTCTTCTTCCGCACCGCCCCTCACGCGCTTCCCGCGCACACGAAAACCAAGGAGTCATCATGACCGACGTCAACACCGCCGATCTGCCCGCCGAGTACCGCGAGCTCCAGTCCGTCGTCCGCCAGTTCGCCAACGAGGTCGTCGACCCCGTCGCCTACGAGCACGACCGGAACCACACCTTCCCGTACGAGGTCGTCAAGCAGATGGGCGAGATGGGCCTGTTCGGCCTGCCCTTCTCCGAGGAGTACGGCGGCATGGGCGGCGACTACCTGTCGCTGGGCATCGCGCTGGAGGAGCTGGCCAAGGTCGACCAGTCCGTCGCCATCACGCTGGAGGCCGGCGTCGGCCTCGGCGCCTCCCCGATCTACCACTTCGGCAACGAGGAGCAGAAGCAGAAGTGGCTGCCGGACCTCACCGCCGGCAAGGCCCTGGCCGGTTTCGGCCTGACCGAGCCGGACGCCGGCTCCGACGCGGGCGCCACCCGCACCATCGCCCGCGAGGACGGCGACGACTTCATCATCAACGGCTCGAAGCAGTTCATCACCAACTCGGGCACCGACATCACCTCGCTGGTCACCGTCACCGCCGTGACCGGCCAGAAGGAGGACGGCAAGAAGGAGATCTCCACGATCATCGTGCCGGCCGACTCCGAGGGCTTCGTCGCCGAGCCGGCGTACGACAAGGTCGGCTGGAACGCCTCCGACACGCACCCGCTGACGTTCACCGACGTCCGCGTCCCGCAGGAGAACCTGCTGGGCACCCGCGGCCGCGGCTTCGCCAACTTCCTGTCCACCCTGGCCGAGGGCCGCGTCGCCATCGCCGCGCTGGCCACCGGCGCCGCGCAGGGCTGCGTCGACGAGTCCGTGAAGTACGCCAAGGAGCGCCATTCGATGGGCCGCGCCATCGGCGAGTACCAGGCGATCTCCTTCAAGATCGCCCGCATGGAGGCCCGCGCCCACGCCGCCCGCATGGCCTGGTACGACGCCGCCGCGAAGATGGTCAAGGGCCAGGAGTTCCGCCGCGAGGCGTACATCGCCAAGCTGATCTCCTCGGAGGCCGCGATGGACAACGCCCGCGACGCCACGCAGATCCACGGCGGCTACGGCTTCATGAACGAGTACCGCGTCTCGCGCCACTACCGCGACTCCAAGATCCTGGAGATCGGCGAGGGCACCACCGAGGTGCAGCTCATGCTCATCGCCCGCGGACTGGGCCTGTAGGGGAGCGCCGACATGACCGACAACGCCAACGAGAGCGCCGGCATCGTCCAGCGCGGCCTGTGGTTCGACGAGTACGAGGAGGGCGCCCGCTACCTGCACCGCCCCGGCCGCACCGTCACCGAGACCGATGACGTCCTGTTCACCACGCTGACCATGAACACCCAGCCCCTGCATCTCGACGCCCACTGGTCGTCGCAGCAGCCGGGCTTCGGCGGCAAGCGCCTGGTCAACTCGATGTGGACCCTGTCCACGGTCGTGGGCCTGTCGGTGTCGCAGCTGACGCTGGGCACCATCGTGGCCAACCTGGGCTTCACCGAGGTGTCCTTCCCGAAGCCCATGTTCCACGGCGACACCCTCTACGCCGAGACGAAGTGCGTGTCCAAGCGCGCGTCGAAGTCCCGGCCGGGCCAGGGCATCGTGGAGCTGGAGCATATCGGGCGCAACCAGGACGGGGACGTGGTCTGCCGCGCCGTCCGCGCGACGCTGGTGCAGTGCGATCCCGCCTCGCTTGACGACGGGACGGCCCGGGCATGAGCAACTGGATCCCCGCCGGACCGGCCATCCTCTTCGTCCCGGCCGACCGCCCCGATCGCTTCGCGAAGGCCGCGCAGCGCGCCGACATGATCATCCTCGACCTCGAGGACGGCTGCCGGCCCGAGAACCGCGCCGAGGCGCGCCGGGCGATCATCGACTCGCAGCAGTCCGGCGACCTCGACCCGGAGCGTGTCATCGTCCGCGTCAACCCGGTCGATTCGCCGGAGCACGCCGCGGACCTGGAGATGCTCGCCGACCTGCGGTACGACCTGGTCATGCTGCCGAAGGCGGAGTCCGCCGCCGCGGCGGAGTCGCTGGCCGGCCACCGCGTCATCGCGCTCATCGAGACCCCGCTGGGCGTCCTGCGCGCCGACGACGTCGCCTCCGCCGACAACGTGGTGGCCATGTTCTGGGGCGCCGAGGACCTCACCGCCGGCCTCGGCGGCACCGCCTCCCGCTTCGGCGAGGGGGAGGCCGACCCCGGCACGTACCGCGACGTCGCCCGCCACGCCCGCGCCCGCGTCCAGCTCGCTGCCGCCGCCTTCGGCCGCGCCGCCCTGGACTCCGTCCACGTCGACATCTCCGACGACGACGGCCTGCGCTCGGAGGCACTCGACGCCGCCGCGCTCGGCTACGCCGCCACCGTGTGCATCCACCCGGGCCAGGTGCAGACCATCCGCGACGCCTACCGCCCCAGCGACGAGCAGATCGACTGGGCGCGCCGGCTCCTCGCCGCCGCCTCCGAGGACGGCGGGGCCTTCAGCTTCGAGGGCCAGATGGTCGACGCGCCACTGTTCCGCCAGGCCGAGGCCATCGCCCGCAGAGCGGACGGATAGCCGCGGCGGCCGTCGTCGGAAAGCGACGGCGACGGCCACGCCCGCACCACCCGCCGGGAACCACCGGCGAAGAACCCGATAACACCCAAAAAACACCGCCCCGCCCCCAACGGCACCGCGACACCGCACCCGAGGAGAACACCATGACCACCACGGCCCTCAACACCATCCCCGCCCCCTACGGCAAGGACGTCGTCGACGACAACGGCAACAAGATGTCGCACGTCATCGGCGCCGGCGTCGACCAGGGCGCCGCCCCGCTGCGCACCGAGACCCTCGGCGAAAACCTCAAGGCCATCGTCGAGAAGTACCCCTCCAGGGAATGCCTCGTCGACGTTTACGCCGACGTGTCCTTCACCTACGAGCGCTTCTACAATCGCGTTCTGCGCCTGGCCTCCGCCTTCATCCGCGCCGGCTACCGCAAAGGCGATCGCATCGGCATCTGGTCCACCAACCGCTGGGAATGGACCGTCGTGCAGTACGCCTGCCACCACGTCGGCCTCATCCTGGTCAACATCAACCCCGCCTACCGCCAGCACGAACTGAACTACGTCCTGGAGAAGGCCGGCGTCGAGATGGTCTTCGCGGCCCGCCGCTTCAAGGACTCCGACTACCGCACCATGCTCATCGAGGCCTCCAAGCAGCGTGGCGTCCGCCTGAAGAAGGTCATCTACTTCGGCTCCGCCGACTGGTACGACGTCATGCACGGCGAAATCGACGACCTCTCCGAGCACGTCGCCGCCGTCGACGCCGAGGACCCCATCAACATCCAGTTCACCTCCGGCACCACCGGCTTCCCCAAGGGCGCCACCCTGACTCACCGGAACCTGCTGAACAACGGCTACTTCATCGGCGAGCTGCTCGGCTACACCGAGAACGACCGCGTCTGTGTGCCCGTGCCGTTCTTCCACACCTTCGGCATGGTCATCGGCACTTTCGCCACCTTCACCCACGGCGGCGCCATCGTCATCCCCGCCCCGAGCTTCAAGGCCCGCGAAACCCTCAAGGCCGTCCACTCCGCCAAGGCCACGTCCCTCTACGGCGTGCCGACGATGTTCATCAACGAACTCGAGGAGGCCCACGACCACGAGGAGTACGGCAGCCCCTACGACCTGTCGGCGCTGCGCACCGGCGTCATGGCCGGCACCTCCTGCCCGTCCAAGACGATGCGCGACGTCATGGAGAAGCTGAACATGACCGAAATCGCCATCTGCTACGGCATGACGGAGACCTCCCCGGTGAGCTTCCAGACCCGCAAGGACTCCCCGCTGGACAAGCGCGTCAACACCGTCGGCCAGATCATGCCGCACCTCGAGGCGCGCATCATCGACGAGGACACCGGCGAGACCCTCCCGCGCGGCGAGCAGGGCGAGGTCGTCGTCCGCGGCTACTCCGTCATGAAGGAGTACTGGCACCACCCGGAGAAGACCGCCGAGGCCATCGACGAGGACGGCTGGATGCACACCGGCGACCTCGGCGTCCTCGACGACGAGGGCTACCTGGCCATCACCGGCCGCATCAAGGACATGCTCATCCGCGGCGGCGAGAACATCTACCCGCGCGAGATCGAGGAGTTCCTCTTCACGCACCCGGACATCGTCGACGCGCAGGTCATCGGCGTGCCGGACGACAAGTACGGCGAGGAGATCATGGCGTGGGTCATCCTCCACGACGAGGACGGCGAGCTCACCGCCGACGACATCGCGGAGTTCGCCCAGGGCAAGCTGTCCCGCCACAAGATCCCGCGCTACGTCCACGTGACCGATTCCTTCCCGATGACCGCGTCGGGCAAGGTCCGCAAGGTCGAGATGCGCGAGATGGCCCCCCGCCTGCTGGGCTGGGTGTAATGACGGCGACGAGTGACGGAGGCACCACCATGACCGAGACAGTGACCGGAACCGCGCCGGCGGCGCCGACCGAGACCGCCAAGACCCGGGAGACCGACGGCCGCGCCCTCGTGGCGTCGCTGGCCAAGGACGGCATGACCATCGCCGTCGGCGGCTTCGGCCTCTGCGGCGTCCCCTACGACCTCATCGAGGGGCTGAGGGACTCCGGGGCGAAGAACCTCACCATCGTGTCCAACAACATGGGCGTCGACGGGCAGGGCCTGGGCATCCTCCTGGAGAACCACCAGGTGAGCAAGGTCGTCGCCAGCTACGTCGGTGAGAACAAGCTGTTCGCGAAGCAGTACCTCGACGGCGAGCTGGAGGTCGAGTTCAACCCGCAGGGCACCCTGGCCGAGCGGCTCCGCGCCGGCGGCGCGGGCATCCCCGCGTTCTACACCGCCACCGGCGTCGGCACCCTCATCGCCGAGGGCAAGCCGCACGCGGAGTTCGACGGCAAGACCTACGTGCAGGAGCGCGGCATCGTCGCGGATCTGGCGCTGGTCCACGCCTGGCGCGGCGACGTCGACGGGAACCTGATTTACCGCGGCACCGCGCGGAACTTCAACCCGCTGTGCGCCGCCTCGGGCCGCATCACGGTCGCCGAGGTGGAGGAGCTGACGCCGCTGGGGTCCATGGACCCGGCGTCGGTGATGACCCCCGGCGTGTACATCGACCACGTGGTCACCGCCGACCCGCGGGAGAAGCCCATCGAACAGCGCACGACCCGGCCGCGCCCCGACGCGTCCGGAACCGCCGCCGAGGCGGGGGAGGAGAAGTGACATGACCGCCGCCAACAACAATTCGAACGGCAACGGCGTCCGCGCCGACGTCACCGGCGCCGCCGCGCTGAAGATCGGCTGGAACCGCGACGAGATGGCCGCGATGGCCGCCGCCGAACTCAACGACGGCGACTACGTCAACCTCGGCATCGGCATGCCGACGAAGGTCGCCAACCACGTCCCCGACGGCGTCCGCGTGATGCTGCAGAGCGAGAACGGCATCCTCGGCATGGGCCCGTTCCCGTACGAGGGCGAGGAGGACGCGGACTTCATCAACGCCGGCAAGCAGACGGTGACGCTGCTCCCGGGGGCCGCGATCTTCGACTCGGCGACGAGCTTCGGCATGATCCGCGGCGGCCACGTGAAGATGGCCGTCCTCGGCGCCATGCAGGTCTCCGAGTGCGGCGACCTGGCCAACTGGATGATCCCCGGCAAGATGGTCAAGGGAATGGGCGGCGCGATGGATCTGGTCGCGGGCACCCCGCGCGTCGTGGTCCTCACCGACCACGTGTCCCGCGACGGCACCCACAAGCTGGTCAAGGAGTGCAACCTGCCGCTGACCGGCACGAAGGTCGTCGACCGCATCATCACGAACCTGGGCAGCTTCGACGTCGCGGACACGCACCTGGTGCTGCGTCGCCTCGCGCCGGGCGTGACCCTGGGCGACATCGAGGCGAACACCGACGCCGCGTACGTCGTCGAGCTGGAGAACTGACCCCCGCTTCCCGACGCCCCGGAAACCCCGCCGACCGGGGTTTTCGCGGGAGTTGGGGAAAGCCCCTCCCCATTACGCCCGCAAACAGCTAGTCTCGATTAACGGAAAGCCGAATGTGACGGCGGACACGCCCGCCGGAGCATGCCGGCGGCGCCCCGCACGGCGCACCCGACCGAACGAAAGTGACGAAGAAACATGACCGAGAACCCCACCAAGTCCGCCGATGACGTCGTGATCCTGTCGGGTGCCCGCACCCCGCAGGGCAAGATGCTCGGCCAGCTCGCCTCCCTGACCGCCGTCGACCTCGGCGCCCACGCCATCCGCAACGCCGTCGAGCGTTCCGGGGCCAAGCCGGAGGACGTCGACCGCGTCATCCTCGGCCAGGTCATCCAGTCCGGCGTCGGCCAGAACCCGGCCCGCCAGGCCTCCATCAAGGCCGGCCTGCCGTGGACCACCCCGGCCGAGTCCGTGAACAAGGTCTGCCTCTCCGGCCTGGACGCCATCATCCACGCGGCCCGCATGATCCGCCTCGGCGAGGCCGACGTCGTCGTCGCCGGCGGCATGGAGTCCATGACCAACGCCCCGCACGTGGCGTCGGTGCGCAAGGGCAAGAGCTACTCCTCGCTGAAGATGCAGGACACCCTCGAGCTCGACGGCCTCGTCGACGCGTACGAGAACATCTCCATGGGCACCCTGACGGACCGCCCGAACCCGGAGCTGAACATCACCCGCGAGGAGCAGGACGAGGTCGCCGCCGCGTCGCACCAGCGCGCCGCGAAGGCCCAGCAGGACGGCGTCTTCGCCGAGGAGATCGCCCCCATCGAGATCCCGCAGCGCCGCGGTGAGCCGGTGGTCGTCGACTCCGACGAGGGCATCCGCCCGGAGGCGACCGCCGAGTCGCTGGGCAAGCTGCGCGCCGTGTTCCTGAAGGACAACGGCACCATCACCGCCGGCAACGCCTCCCCGATTTCGGACGGCGCGGCCGCCGTCGTCGTCGCCCGCCGCGGTTGGGCCGAGGAGCGCGGCCTGGACTACCTGGCCGTCGTCGGCAAGGCCGGCCAGACCGCCGGCCCGGACAACAGCCTGCACGCGCAGCCGTCCGACTCCCTCCTCGAGGCCCTGCGCCTCGCCGGCTGGGAGGCCAAGGACCTCGACTTCATCGAGATCAACGAGGCCTTCGGCGCCGTCGCCGTGCAGTCCCTGCGCGAGCTGGACTACCCCCACGAGCAGTGCAACATCCACGGCGGCGCCATCGCGCTGGGCCACCCGATCGGCTGCTCCGGCGCCCGACTGGCCCTGACCGCCGCGATGGAGCTCAACCGCCGCGGCTCCGGCAAGGCCGGCGTCTCGCTGTGCGGTGGCGGCGGCCAGGGCGACGCCCTGCTGCTGTACCGCGACTAGTACGCGGTCGGTGGCCGACCACGGGTAGGGCGGCGCTGGTTCCGGCGCCCCAACCCCGGCGGGCCCGCCGGGTAGTTTCGGTGGCATGAACGATACGACGTCCATGCCCCCGTGGCTGCCCGCCGGGCCCGCTCTGCTGTTCGCGCCCGCCGACCGACCCGACCGTTTCGCCAAGGCCGCCGAGCGCTCCGATTGCGTCATCGTCGACCTGGAGGACGGCGCCGCCCTCGACGGCCATGAGGCCGCCCGCCGGAACGTGCTGGAGAACCCGCTGGATCCGGCGCGGACCATCCTGCGGGTCACGGGCCCGGACACGCCGACCTTCGCGGGCGACGTGGAGCTGGCCCGCCAGTCGCCGTACGACGTGGTCATGGTGCCGAAGGTCCGCGACGGCATCCCGGGGGAGCTGGCCGGGCTGAAGGTCATCGCGATGATCGAGACGCCGGAGGCGATCCTCAACATCGGCGCGATTGCCGCGCATCCCGACGTCGTCGGCATGTTCTGGGGTGCGGAGGATCTGGCGGCGGAGTTGGGCGGCACGTCGTCGCGCATCACGGCCGACGAGGCCGACGCCGCGGGCATCCCCGCCGACGCCGGCGCCCGCCCCTACCGCGCCCCGCAGCAGCTGGCGCGCACGCTGATGGTCATCCACGCGGCCGCCAACGGCATCGCCGCCATCGACGCGGTGCACGTCGACTTCCGGGACGACAAGGGCCAGTACCTCGAGGCCCTCGACGCCGCCGGGTCCGGATTCGCCGGCACGGCCTGCATCCATCCGGCGATGGTGGAGGCGGTGCGCCGCGCCTACCGGCCGTCGGACGAGGAGCTCGACCGCGCCCGGCGCATTCTGGAGCGTGCCGACGACAACGTCGGCGCCTTCCAGCTCGACGGCGAAATGATCGACGCCCCCGTCGTGCGGCAGGCCGCGATCATCGCGGCCCGCGCGGGGGAGTAGCGGGCGGCCGGCCTAGTTCACGCACATGATGCCGTCGCCGCCGGCGTCGATGTGCTGGCCGACGGGCTCGTCGGGGGCCATTCCCTCCTGGCCGACGACCTCCCGCTCGGCGGGTTCGGAATCGTCCGACGCGTCGTCGGCGCCGGACTCGAGGTCGCTGCCGTCGGCGTAGAGGCCGGGGCCCTCGTAGTCGCCGGCGACGGTGACGGACACGGTGCCGGGGGCCATCGAGGTGTCGTGGACGACCGGCAGTCCGCCGAGCGCCTCGGCGATGGCGTGCGCGGCCGGGTCATCCGGGTCGGCGGCGTTGACCTGGGAGATGGCGACGCCCGCGAACTCCGCGTTGGCCACGGTGCCCTCGGCGTAGCCGCGCTCGCCGAGCACGCCGGACACGCGGGACGCCAGGCCCTCGATGCCGGTCGCGTTGTAGACGCTGACGGTGGTCTCGGAGGGCGTGTGGTCGCGGGGTTCCGGGGCGCCGGTGCCCTCGCCTTCCTCCGCCTCGTCGTCGCCGAGAAGCTCGTCGAAGTAGCTGTGCACCTGGGCCTTGTCGACGGTGACCACGGACTCGCCGTAGTCGCCGGTGCCGTCGATGGAGGTGACCGGGATGGTCTCGAAGGTGACGTTGCCGCCGGTCAGGCCCTGCATCTGGGTGGCGAAACCGAGGACGTCCCAATCATTGTCCAGCACCACGGAACGCTGCACGGCGGTGCCCAGCTCGTTGAGGCGGCCCGGGTTGGACAGCACGCCGGCGGAGAGCACCTTGTTGGCGAAGGACGCCATGAACGCCTGCTGGCGGGTGATGCGGTCAAGGTCGCCGCGCGGCAGCCCGTGGCGCTGGCGGACGAAGCTCAGCGCGTCGGCGCCGCCGAGGGTCTGTCGGCCGGCGTCGAAGTCGGCGCCGGACAGCTCGTCGTAGACCGGGGCGTTCAGGCACACGTCGACGCCGCCGATGGCGTCGGTGAGCAGGACGAAGCCCAGCAGACCGACCTCGGCGTAGTGGTCGACGGTGACGCCGGTGAGGTCGGCGACCGCGCTGATCAGCGCACGGCGCCCGGCCTCGGTCGACCGCTCCTCGATTTCCTCGGGGGACAGGCCCTCGCCCTCCAGGCGCTCGGCCTCGTTGAGCTTGGTCTGGCCGTAGACGCCGTTGATCTTCATGTTGCCCATCGACGACGTCGAAACGTACGTGTCGCGGGGGATGGAGATGGCGGTCGCGGAGGAACCGTCGTTGGGCACGCGGATGACGATGATCGTGTCGGTGTTCGTCGCCTCCTCGTCACCGGCCCGCAGCATGTCGATCTCCGCCTCGGTGAGCGGGTTGCCCTGGGCGTCGGTGCGGGAGTCGGAGCCTACGAGCAGGATGTCCGTCGCGCCGTCCGCCTCCTGGCCCAGCTCGAAGTCTCCGCCGGAACCGAGGTTGCCGGCGGCGCGGCCGATGGTCCACCAGCCGACGCCGGCGACGGTCAGGCAGAGCACGGAGGCGAGCACCAGGAGGCTGCGCAGCGGAGCGGGCCACGCCTGCCGGACGTCCTGGACGTCCGACGGCGGCGGCTGGATGTCGCGCGCGTGCCTCGAACCGGTGGTGTCGTCGCTCACTGCGGGTTCCTTCCTGACGGGGCCGTGTCCCGGCGCGGCCCCGCACCGCCGGATACAGTGGCGGCGCGAAAGCGGATACTGGTCGGGCGTCCACGATAACGCCCCGGCCGGGCGAAAAGGCAAAGGCACAGCGGC
>DUOR01000229.1 GCA_012838715.1 Actinomycetales bacterium | reverse complement strand
GGTGCGGGGCCGCTTCCGTCGTTCCTGTTCCTACTTGAACTGGATGGCGTTGTGCGTTTCCTGGGTGACGCGGGTGTCGGAGTCGCCGTCGCCGTAGGTCACGGAGGTGACGTAGTCGATGACGCCCTCGACGGGCAGCGGCCGGCCCAGGTTGATGGTCAGGCGGCCGTCGCGGGTCTCGGTTTCGCTGTCGATGACGCGCAGGGTGACCCCGTCGCCGCCCTCGAGTTCGGTGACGGCGGGGGCCTGGGCGACGCTGACGTCGAGTTCCAGGTCGTCGCCGGAGCGGGACACCAGGGTGTAGGTGATGGTCTGGCGGACGTCGGCGTTGCCGCTGACGTGGTTCTCCACGGTCCACACGGCGCCCGGGCCGATGGCCTCCTCGGGGAACACGATGGGCAGGGAGGTCCACTGGCCGAGGCCGCTCTCGACGCCGGCGCGGGCGGTGGGCGTGGCCTCGTCGGGGGCGCCCATGTTCATCTCGCGGATCCGGCCGGTGGCGTCGCCGGTGTAGTCGACCAGGAAGCCCTCGGCGGTGGCGATGTCCTCGTTGAGTTCCGCGTTGGAGCCGAAGGGCGCGCCGAGCTCGATGGTGACCGAGCGGTCGTCGCCGCCGCCGGTGACCGTTGCGCTCATCGGCATTTCCAGGCGGGTGTCCGGGGTGACGGCGTCGGATTCGCCGCCGTCGGCGCGCTGGACGAAGCCCTGGGTCACCACGAGGGCGGCGTCCTGTTCGGCGCCGTCGTCGTTCCAGCGGACGGTGGCGGCGGGGCCGTCGCCTTCCTCGACGACCGTCACTTTCGGTGCGGTGAGCTGGACGGGCCGGGTTTCCGGTTCGTCGGCGCCGCAGGCGGTGAGGGCGAGGCCGGCGGCCACGAGCATGGGCAGGAGGGAACGCATCTTCACCCGGCCCAGATTAGCCGCAGTGGGCCTGTTGGCCCGGAACGGGGCGGATGGGTGATGATGGTGCGGTGACCAATGCCCCGAACCCCGGACCCGATTCCACCCCCGGTGCGCCGGAGGCCCCAGATCCCGGCGCCGACGCGACCCCCGTGGCCGACGCCGCGGCGGGGTCCCGCCCGAAGCGCCCGAAGCGGGGCCTGCTCGCGGCGACGGTTTTGCTGGTGGCGTTGATTGACCAGGTCACCAAGGTGATCGCGGTGTCCCGCCTGGAGGGGCGGCCGCCGGTGGACGTCCTCGGCGAGTGGTTCCAGCTGGTGCTGCTGCGCAATCCGGGCGCGGCGTTCTCGATGGGCACCGATTCGACGTGGTTGTTCACGACCATCCAGATCGTGTTCATCGTGGCCGTGGCGGTCGGGTCGAAGTACCTGCGCACGCCGTTGGCGGCGGTGTCGGCGGGCCTCATCGCGGGTGGCGCCCTGGGCAACCTGATTGACCGGCTGTTCCGGGAGCCGTCGTTCTACTTCGGGCACGTGGTGGATTTCCTGTCGGTGCGCGGCTTCGCGGTGTTCAACGTGGCCGACGCCGCGATTACCGTGGGCGTGGTGCTGTTGGCCGCGTGGATCATGTTCTCGCCCGAGGTCGACGAGATTGCCGATGGCCGGAAGAAGGATCGGGACAAGGATCGGGAAGGGGTGGCCGACGATGCGTGAGACGAGGCAGATGCCGGTGCCCCCGGGCCTGGCGGGCATGCGGGTCGATGCGGGGCTGGCGAAGTTGCTGGGCCTGTCGCGGACCGCGGCGGCGGAGCTGGCGGCGGCCGGTGACGTGACGGTCGACGGGGTGACCGTGGGCAAGTCGGATCGGCTGGCGGAGGATGCGTGGCTGTCGGTGCTGCTGCCGGAGGTGCAGGCGCCGCTGATGCCCAAGGAGGAGCTCGTGGAGGGCATGGACGTGCTCTACCACGACTCGGATCTGGTGGCGGTGCACAAGCCGGTGGGCGTCGCGGCGCATCCGTCGGTGGGCTGGACCGGGCCGACGGTGATTGGTGGCCTGGCGGCTGCGGGGTTCCGCATTTCCACGTCGGGCCCGCCGGAGCGGCAGGGCATCGTGCAGCGCTTGGACGTGGGCACGTCGGGCGTGATGGTGGTGGCGTGCTCGGAGCGCGGGTATTCGGTGCTCAAGCGCGCGTTCAAGAACCGTGAGGTGACCAAGAAGTACCACGCGCTGGTGCAGGGCCACCCGGATCCGTCGTCGGGCACCATTGACGCGCCCATCGGGCGGCATCCGTCGGCGGGGTGGCGGTTCGCGGTGCGGCAGGACGGCAAGCCCGCGGTGACGCATTACCGCACCCTGGAGGCCTTCGCCCCGGCGACGCTGCTGGAGGTGAACCTGGAGACCGGCCGCACCCACCAGATCCGCGTGCATTTCTCGGCGCTGAACCACCCGTGCTGCGGTGATCCGATGTACGGCGGGGACCCGGCGCTGTCGGAGCGGCTGGGCCTCATCCGCCAGTGGCTGCATGCGGTGTCGCTGGGCTTCCGCCATCCGGCCGACGGCCGCTGGATGGAGATCGAGTGCCCGTACCCGGATGACCTGAGCCACGCGCTCGACGTGTTGAGGGCCCAGTGAGCCGCCACCGCGCCCCGGAGCCCCGCCGGACG
>DUOR01000228.1 GCA_012838715.1 Actinomycetales bacterium | reverse complement strand
GGGCCGCTGGCCAGGCGGTGGGCGGGGATGCCCCGCTTGCCGACGCCCCGATCCGGCGCCCGCCTCCGCTCCCCCACGACCTCGTGACCCGAGAGGAGGGTGGCGGCGCGCAGGAGGATGCCGGCGCCCGTGCCCTCGGGGCCCGCGGTGACGTTCATGCAGGTGTGGATGCCGTAGGAGCGGTACAGGTAGAGGTGGCCGGCCGGGCCGAACATCGCCCGGTTGCGATCCGTCGGGCCGGGCCAGGTGTGGGCGCCCGGGTCGGGCCACGGCGAATCGGCGGGGCCGCCGTAGGCCTCGACCTCGGTGATGCGGGCCGCGATGCCGTCCCCCGGAACGAACAGCACCCGGCCGAGGAGCAGGGGCGCCGCCTCGGCCGGGTGCCGGGAAAGAAGACCTCGGGTCAGGGCGGCACCGGAACCGGTGCCGGGGGTCACTTGGGCCAGTCGACGGCTTCGTCGGAAAGCATGACGGGGATGCCGTCGTCGATGCGGTAGGCGATGCCCAGCCGCGGGTTCACCAGCACGGACTCGTCCTCGAGGTAGTCCAGCGGCCCCTTGTCGCGGGGGCAGGCGAGGATGTCCAGCAGCTTCGGATCAAGGCTCATGGCGCACCATCTTACGGCCCCCGGTCAGGCTCCGTCGCCATCTCCCCGCCGACGCTGATTCCGGCGGCCCCGCGGCAGATCCCACGGCTCGCCGTCCCGCGACACCGGCGGCAGATTCGCCGTCGGGTCGAAGGGGTTGTACTGCTGCGGCTCGGGGATGGACGCGGTGTCGGGAAGGTTGAAGTCCAGCGGGATGGGGCCGTGCGGGATGGAGTCGTGCGGCTCGGGTGCCGGCGAGGGCTCGGGTGCCGGCAGCTCCGGCAGCTCCGTCAGCTCGGGCCCGTCCTTCAGCTCCGGCAGCGCGCCGTACTGCAGTTCCATGCGCAGGCGCTTCTCGTCGAGTTCGTGGAGCTCGGCGTTGAAGGCGGCTCGGGCCTCCTCGAGCGCCTCCTCCGCCTGCGCGGCCAGGAGCCCCAGCAGGGAGACGACGTCGGCCTCGACGCGGGGCCGGTCCTCGCGGGGGATGGCGAGGTAGCCGTCCATGACGTCGGGAAGGTCGTCGGTGACGATGTGCTGGACGATCACCCGGTGCCGCGTGCTCGAATCCAGACGATCCCACTTCCCCAGCGCGTCCACGAGGTTCGAGTACGCGCCGGTCAGCGCATCGGTGATGGCGGGCGGCAGGCGCCTGCGCTCCCACCGGCGGACGTCGCGATCCAGGTAGCGCCGCAGATCGTCCGGCTCCGTCGGCCGCAGCCGCTCCCCCGGCACCTCCCGCGCGACGCGGGGCACGGCCCGCAGATTCTCCTTCTCCGGCGGGGTCAGCAGCGCACCCGCACCCCACGCCGCCAGCGCCGCGACCGGCCACAGGAAACCGAGGCCGAGCACCAGGTGCAGCACGACGACCACCACGGCGAGCAGCATGCCCACCATGTTCCGCCGCGAGAAAAAGAAGGCCAAGCGGCCACCTCCGTCACTGGTACCCACGGATCTCCCTGAAAGCCGCACCCAAGTCGCCGTCGAGGGCGTCGAACACCTTCCCGCCCGTCACCTCGGCGACCTCCTCCATCTCGGCGACGTTGGCCTCGCCGTAGAGGATGACGAAAACGGGGATGGACCGGCGATCCTCCGGCAGCCCGCGGTGGAAGCCGAGGAACTGCTGCAGGTCGGCGCCGGCGGTGTTCTCGCCGTCGCTCATCAGCACAATCGACGGAATCGCGCCGTCGCCGACCTCGATGGCGCCGTAGGCGTCGATCAGCGCGCTGTACAGCGCCGTCGCCCCCGCCGGCTGCAGGCCCTCAATCGCCGCCCGCAGTTCACCGCCCGGGCCCGGGTCCGTCGTGGAGAACCGCACCGTCGTCGGTGCGGCGGGCGCGGAGGAGAACGGCATCAGGCTGACCCGCTCCCGGTCGCGCAGCCCGACGGGCCCGGTCGACGACCGAGCCGTGCCGTCGACGAGCGACACCATCGTCTCCTGCAGCGACGTCATCCGCTCCCCCGTCATCGACTCCGAGGTGTCCAGCACGAAGGCGGTGTCGCCCGGGGCGCGCAGGGTGTTCTGGTACGCGTCGACGAGCCGGTCGGTCACCTCTCGCGAACCCGGGAACGGCAGCTCGATGAGCAGGTCGGTGGTCAACGCCGGGTCCAGGTCGGTGGACTCGGCGGGGCGGCGGAAGGACTCCGCCATGACGTCGGGGTTCGCGTACAGCCACTCGGCCAGCGCCGCGACTCGGTCCCGCGCCAGCGGGTCCGCGGGCTCCGCCAGCGCCGACAGCGGGTAGTCCGCGCTGACGACGCCGTCGGCGGGCACGATCACCTCGATGTCCAGGCCGTCGGTCGCCAGCGCGTGCAGCACCGATTCGTAGTTGACCAGGGCGTCGGCGCGCGAGGGGTCGTCACGGAACGTATCCGCCAACCAGCCCGACGAGCCCGAGGTCACCGTCTGCCCGCCGAACAGCTCGCTCAGCTGCGGCGCCACCCGATCGATGTCGGCGACGGTCAGGGCGTTGCCGGTGTCCGCCAGCGCGGTGGCCACCGACACCAGCGCGGAGAACCCCGAGTTCGAGGTGCCCGGGTCCGTCATCGCGAAGGTCAGGTCGCCGTCGCCCGCGGCCGCCGCGATGTCCGACCACGTCGGCGCCGCATCCGTCCACCCGAGCTCGCGCGCCGTGTCGGCCCGCACGCCCAGCGCCACTGGCGAGGACGCGATCTTGTCGGCTCCCGTCAGCTTCCCGGACGCCCCGATGAGCTCCACGTACCGGTTCGTCGCGAACCAGGTGCCGTCGTAGGCGCCGTCGAACTCGCCGGCCGCCAGCCGCTCCGAGTTCTCCAGCGTGCCGCCGGGGAACTCCATCTCGATGCTGAACCCGAGGTCGTCGGCGGCCCGTTCCATCACGGGCGCCAAATCCTCCAGTTCCGTCGCCGCGGCGATGCGCAGCGTGCCGCCGGCCAGCGCCGGGTCGCGCTCCACGCCGCCGGAGCCGCCGAAACCGGGCAGCGACACCCCGTCCGAGCAGGCCGCCAGGACAAGAACCATCAGCAGCCCGACGAGGGCCGCGAACGCCCGGCGCATCATCGGCCCACCGGGGCGTCGGCGTCGGCCCCCGCGTCCTCGTC
>DUOR01000227.1 GCA_012838715.1 Actinomycetales bacterium | reverse complement strand
TGTGGCCGCGGCTCGGAGACGCGGCGGCGGCCGTCGGCGAAGCGAAGCGCTGGCTCACCCGCGCCCTCGAGCGCGCCGACGAACTCAACGTCGGCACCGGCAACGGCCCCGTCCACCACTTCGCCGACGCTTGGGACCGCGCCGCCGAGCCGAACCCCGCCGCCATCGCCGACGCATGGTGGGACTCCATCAAGGACCTGCGCGACACGATCGACGACCTCGACTTCGTCAAGGGCCTCGGCGACGCAACCCTCGACGACCGGGCGTTCCACTACTACCTCGCCCAGGACGCGCTGTACCTCAACGGCTACTCCCGGGCGATGGCCGCCGCCTCCACGCTCGCCCCCACCCAGGAAGAGCAGATGTTCTGGGCGCGCTCCGCCAACGGCGCCATCGCCGCCGAAATGGAACTGCACCGCTCCTTCCTCGGCGCCGACGCCGGCAGCGTCGCCGACGGCGCCATCGAGGCCGCCGCCCCGACCCGCGCCTACGTCGACCACCTCGTCGCCACCACCGCCCGCGGCTCCTACGGCGAAGTCATCGCGGCGATCCTGCCGTGCTTCTGGCTCTACCGGGACATCGGCCAGCGGCTCATCGCCCGCAACCACGCCGGCCACCCCTACGGCCCCTGGTTGGAGACCTACGCCGACGAAGGCTTCGACGCCGACACCAACACCGCCATCGACATCTGCTCCCGCCACGCCGCCCAGGCCACGCCCGAGGAACGCGCCGCCATGGACCGCGCCTTCCGCCTCTCCTCCTGGCACGAAGTCGACTTCTTCGATGCGCCACTGCGGAAGGACTGACCGCGGCGCAATCGGCTGACCGCGACGCGTCGTTGCGGAAAAACTAAACGTCACGCGACCCCGGACTGAACCGGCGGGGCACCCTCATCGCCGGGTTCAGCACGATCGCCGTGTTGCTCGGCGCCGGCAGGTTCATCGCCATGGACGGGTTCGCCTGGAACGTGCTGGCCATTGCGGCGACCGCCGTGATGTTCGACATCGCCGCCCGCCGCAGCCGGGCGACCCGCGCCCTCGACGTGCCCATGCGCACCTGGCTCACCGGGGCGGCGATCGTCGCCGTGCCGTGGGCCCTCATCCTCGGGGTCGCAGCCACCGCCTCAATGTGGCTCAGTTGGCAACGAAACCCGTGGTACACGCGCTATGACTCGTTCGTCGTGACCTACGACCACGCCCCCTTCACCGACACCAACGGCGCACCGTACCTCGTCCCCGACAGCGGCACGACGCCATGGACGTGGACGCTGACCATCCTCATCTTCGCCGTCGTCTTCCTCATGGCCGCCGCCATCGGCGCCGCCCTCGGGATGATCACCGCGGCCTGGAACGGCCTGGCCGCACTCGGCGCCGTGTTCCTCGCCGGGTGCGCCTACATGGCCTTCGTCCTGATCGGCCTGGCGACCGAATTCAGCATCGGGGCCCCCTACCCCGGGGTGTTCGTTTTCTGCCTCCCCATCACCGCGGTCGCCGCCGGCATCACCGTCGCCGCCGCCCACCGGGTACAGCCTTAACCCCGGATCCCATTCCCCCACTCAGTCGAGCTGCACCCGGAGGGCCTCCGCCAACAGTTCGCGGCGGTACTCCTCAAGGACCAGCAGGTCGGCGAACAGCTGCCGGTACCCGTCCTCGTCATCGGACGGCCGCATCCGCGACAGCACCGCCTTCACCTGCGCCACCTGCCCTCCGATCCACACCTCCTGCAAACGCGCGAGCACCGACGACGAGTAGGCGCGCAGCATCTCCGCGTCCACCTGGATCTCCTCGACGCCGAGCTCGGTGACGAGGGCCCGCGCCACGCCGTCGTCAAGCTCCGCCATCAACGCGGACACCCAGCCGGCGCCACCCGACGACCCGGCGACGCCACCCGCCGCCTGCGTCGCATCGAACAACGCCCGATACGTGGGATGGCCGAAAGTCTCCGGCGACAACGCATCGAACACCGGGCCGGTCACCGCCGGCTCCTGGATGGCCAACTTCATCGCCTCCCGCTGCACGTGCAGCTCCGGGTCCCGACGATCCGGGTACGGCAACGTCGGCCGACCATCCGGGCCCGAACCGCCCGCGCCACCCGGGCCATTCGCGGCGCCACCCGCACCCGAGCCACCTCGCGCCCCGTCGCGGTCGCGCACGGGACGCCGGCGGGGGCCGTCGTCACGCGAAGGACGGCGCACCTCCTCGCGCACCCGGCGCACCAACTCCGACTCATCGCCGTAACCGACCCACCCCGCGACCTCGCGGGCGTACTCGTCGCGCAACGACGCATCACTGATCTTCGCCAGCACCGGCACCACGCGGCGGACACCCTCCACGCGGCCGTTCGGCGTGGTCACGTCATAATCCGCGAGCAACGTCCGCAGCACGAACTCCACCAACGGCGTGCGCTGCGCAACCAAATCCCGCACCGCCGCGTCGCCCTTGGCCATGCGCAAATCCAACGGGTCCATGCCCGGCGGCGCCACCGCCACATAACTCTGCCCCATGAACTGCTGCTCACCCTCGAACGCGCGCATCGCGGCCTTCTGCCCCGCCTCGTCGCCGTCGAAGGTGTAAATCAACTCGCCGCGGAAGAAACTGTCGTCGAGCATGAGCCGCCGCAGCATCTGCAGATGCTCCTCGCCGAACGCCGTGCCGCACGCCGCGACGGCCGTGGTCACGCCCGCCGCATGCATCGCCATCACGTCCGTGTACCCCTCGACGATCACCGCCCGATGCTCCGCCGCAATCGACTTCTTCGCATGATCCAGGCCGAACAGCACCTTCGACTTCTTGTACAACATGGTCTCGGGCGTGTTCATGTACTTGCCGAGGTTGTCGTCGTCGAAAAGCTTGCGGGCGCCGAAACCGATGACGTCGCCGCTGATATTGCGGATCGGCCACAGCAACCGGCGGTGGAACCGGTCAATCGGGCCCTTCCGGCCCATCCGCGCCAACCCGGCCTTCTCCAACTCCTCGAAAGAGAACCCCAGCCGCTGCAGGTGCTTCGTCAACGTGTCCCAGCCCGCCGGCGCATAGCCGCAGCCGAACTGCCGAGCCTGCTCCGCCGTGAACCCGCGCTCCTCCAGGAACCCCCGCGCCACCGACGCATCCGGCCCCTCGAGCTGCTTCGCGTAAAACTTCTGCGCCTCACGGTTCGCCGCCACCAGCCGCTGTCGCGTGCCCGGCTCCTCCCGGCGCCCCGTGCCGCCGCCCTCGTAATTGATGCGGTACCCGATGCGCTCCGCGCACGCCTCCACGGCCTCCGGGAACGTCAGATGCTCCATCTCCATGAGGAAGCTGAAGACGTCGCCACCCTTGCCGGTGGAAAAGCAATGGTAATAGCCGTGATTCGGGCGGACGTGGAAACTGGGCGTCCGCTCGTCCTTGAACGGCGACAACCCCTTCATCGAATCCGCGCCACCCGGCTTCAACTGCACGTACTCCGCGACGACCTCCTCGATCGGCGTGCGCTCGCGGATCGCCGCGATATCGCCGTCGGGAATTCGTCCTCTGAACATGGCACCACTGTAGCCCGCCGCCCGGACTCGTTTTCCCGCATCCACCGCATGCGCACCCCACCCCGCTTGCCGACGACCAACGCATGCCAAAATGAGGCCCATGAGCGGCAACAACGCATCCCGAGATTCCGGCGCACGCGACGACGACCGGGGCGGCACGGGCTCCGGCAAGGGTTCCGGGAACGGGTCTGGCAAGGACTCCGGTATGAGCGCGGGCAAGGGTTCCGGCATGAGCACGGGCAAGGGCATCGGGGCGGCCGTCGGCGCCGCGGCCATCGCGCTCGCCGCCGCCTGGTTCGGCCTCGACGGCGGCGGCAATGGCGATGATGGCGCGGGCGGCAACGGCGGCAACGGTGAAGCGGGCCCGGCCGCAACGCAGGGCGAATCGGCCGG
>DUOR01000226.1 GCA_012838715.1 Actinomycetales bacterium | reverse complement strand
GCGGACGCGCCCGCCGTGGATTTCTCGGGCCACAAGGTCCTGGTGGTGAAGGCGCTGCCGGACAAGCCCGTGCGCAATTCGGACATCCGCGCGGTGGAGACCGCGACGGCGAAGGCGTTCCCCGGCATCGAGCACACGTGGGTCGGCGAATGGCTGTTGCGCGCCGGCGACGGCATCACGGAGCGGTCGAATTCGGCGTTGCCGATTGGCCGCGCCGCGGGCACGTCGCCCGTGCCGATTGACGAGATCCGCGCCTTCTACGGCCGGCACGGGCTGCCCGTGCGCATCGCGGTGCCAGATCGCATTTGCCGCCCGGCGGAGCAGCTCGTTTCGGGCCCGGGTTGGGAGATTGGGCCGGACATCATGGTGATGACCCGCGCCGCCGCCGACCTTCCCGAACCGACCCCGCCAGAGGGGTTGCCCGGCATCCGCGCCGAGATTCTGCGCCAGCCGGACCGCGAGTGGCTGGATTTGTACCACTTCCGCGGTCATCCCCTGCCGGAGCGGGCGCTGCGTCTTTTGCGCGAGGACATCAAGGGCGTCATGTGCTTCGGTCGCCTGGTCGACGACGCCGACGGCGGCCGCACGGTGGCCATCACCCGCGGCACCCTCACCGAATCAGCGGACGGCCGCAAGTGGCTGGGCTTCTCCGCGGTGGAGGTCGCCCCGGAGATGCGCCGCCGCGGACTGGGCACCCTCATGGGTCTGCACATGATGCGCTGGGGCGAGGAGCAGGGCGCCGACGAGGTGTACCTGCAGGTCGTCTCCGGCAACGAACCCGGCATCGCCCTGTACCGCGCTCTCGGATTCACCGAGCACCACCGGCACCGCTACGCGGTGTGGGCGGGCGAATGACGGGGTTCCCGAAAAAGATCCGGTAATTCCGGATCTCCCGGGAACATTTTGCCGTCGCCGTGCATCTCATAGTCGACGAATGTTGTTGATGCCGCCGGTTGACCCCGTCGGCACGCGAAAGGAGGAGGCGCCATGACCGACCCGACCGACCTTGGGCTGGCGGACATCGCCCCCGTCACCCTCGAGGACGATGTGTTCGAGGGGATGCTCGATTACGCGGTGAGCGAGGACGCGCACGACGTCGACGATTCGCTCGTCCCCGCCGATGAAGCCCCCGACGACGCCGGCGACGTGGATGACATCGATGACGTCGCGCTTTCCGACGACGTCGCGGACCCCTTCGCCGAATCCGGCGGGGACGACGATGATCCGGATAATCTGGGCATCGACGAGATCGGCGTCCCCGATGACGTCGCCGACGACGGCACCGACGACCTCGATGCCGGGCTGGGCGACGACTTCGACGGCGACGCCGCCGGTTTCGGCGTCGACGGGTTCGACGATGTTCCGGTGGACGACGGCGTTCTCGATGCGTCCCCGGACGAGGATCCGGGACTCGGCGTCGATATGGATTGGTGATACCGGATGGCCCGCGACCGAAGTACCGAGCTCGACCTTGCCCGCCGCGCACGTGACGGTGACGCGGCGGCTTTCCGTGAGCTCGTGGAACCGCATCGCGACCAGATCTGGGCCGTCTGCCTGTCCATCACCTCGCACCGCCAGGACGCCGAGGACGCCCTGCAGGACGCGCTGATCGCCGGATGGCGCAACATCGCCCGCTTCGAGGGCAAGTCGCGCTTTTCGACGTGGATGCACCGCATCGCGTCGAACGCGGCGCTGATGCTGGTCCGCAAACGCCGCGACTACCCGGAGGAGGACGCCGGCGCCGAGGAGACGGACAACGCCCCCGGCATCGGCGAGCGCGTCACCACCGTCGCCGTGGTCCGTTCCTGCCTGGCCCAGCTTCCCGACGAATTCCGCGAGGCGGTCGTGCTCCGCGAGTACGCGGACATGAGCTACCAGGAAATCGCCGAGCATCAGGGCGTCGCCGTCGCGACCGTGAAGACGCGGCTCAACCGCGGCCGCGCGAAACTGAAGGAAGCCCTGACCGCGGCGGGCGCAATCTGACCCGGCATTGGCCCCGTGGGGACCGCGCGACAACCGGATTCGACGTCCAGAGAGCAGTGCTCGCCAAGGTGGCGGTTATTTCGGGTTTTCCCGGAAAGGTTTAACCG
>DUOR01000225.1 GCA_012838715.1 Actinomycetales bacterium | reverse complement strand
CGGGGCGTCGCAGCCGGCGAGGGAGGCGGCCGCCGCGACGCCCGCGAACTCTGGGTTGAGGTCGTTGATCCACCCGCCGCCGAGCAGGTGCACCACGTCCGCCGCGCGCGCCAGGCGAATGCCCGCCTCGAACCGGACCAGCTCATGCGGGGTGCGCATGATGTCCTCCGCGCGGGCGACGACGTCTTCCCACTCCGTGCCGGCGTCCTCCCGCGCCCGTTCCAGCACCCGGAACAGGGTGTCGGTGACGGTGAGGTTCGGGTGCCGGCCCGCGTGCAGCACTGCCGCCGAGCCGGGGTTGGGGCAGTCGAGGACGACGCGCGCGCCGGGGCGGCGGCGGCGGGCGAGGGTGCGCAGCCATGCGGCGGCGATGTACTCGTCCCCGAAGTTGGGGAAGCCGGTCGGCGCCACCAGGTAAATCAGCTGCTGGGTCATGCGACCAACGTTACGGGCGGGTTGCAGATGTGCCGACACCCTTCGGGGCATTTCCACCGTCCGGGGGCGGTGGCGGGTGACCCCGGCCCCCATCCGGCCGACGCAGGGTCAGACGTACTTCTTCGCGATGTCCAGCGCCTGCCCCGCGTACCCGCCGCCGAAGAGCACGGCGTGCATGAGCACCCCGTACAGGCGGTGCAGCGGCGCGCGCTCCTCCCGGTCGGGCAGGGGGTGGACTGATTCGTAGCCGGCGATGATGTCGTCGAGGTGCCGGGTGCCGAACATCCCCAGCATCGCCAGGTCCTCCTCCCGGTGGCCGCCGTGCGCGGCAGGGTCGATGAGCACCGCGCCCCGCTCGTCCCACATGAGGTTGCCCCACCACAGGTCGCCGTGGACGCGGGCCGGCGGTTCGTCGTCGTCGAAGTCGCCGTCGCACAGCCGCTCCATCAGCCGGTCGAACACGGCCAGTTCGGAGGGGGTGTACCCACCGGGGCGCTTGCCCAGCTCCGACACGGCGGGCCGGATGCGGTCGGTCGCCCAGTACTCGCCGAAGGTGGCGTGGGGCCGCAGCCGCATCGGCCGCGGGTCGTCGAGCGGCCCGAAGTAGCCGTCGCCCTCCCACCCGGCGGGCGCCGCCCCGTAGGACTCGGCCCCGGCGCCGTGGGTGATGGCCAGCGCCTGCCCGAACTCGCGCGCCTTGCTTGCCGACGACGCCCCCTCCGCCACCCGTTCCAGCACCAGACGATTGCGGCCGACTTCGAAGACGTCGACGACCCGGGCGCCGCCGTCGGGTTCCGCCTCCTTCAGCCACCGCAGGCCGGCGGCCTCGAGGGCGAAGAAACCGCCCGGGGCGCCGGGGCGGGACTTGACGAAGGCATGGGGGTCGTACTCGGACATGGGGTAATCGTAATCCTGGCCTATTCTCTGTAGCCATGAACGGAAGCGACGAACCCCGCGGCGATCGACGTGATGATCGCGACATCGTCCGGGGCCGCGACGGCGCCCCGCTGCGCGACAGGTACGGGCGCCCCGTGTACCGGCGGCGTTCGGGCGCACCGGATCCCGTCGTGGACCCCGCGCCGCGCCGTCGGCCGTCGTCCGGGGAACCGCCGCGGCGCCGCCCCGACCGCGATGACCTCCCCCGTCGCCGTCCCCTTCCCTCCCTGGAGGACCGGGACGCCGTCCGCGAATGGGATCGCCGCCACGAAGGTTCCCGCACCCAGGAGCGCATCAACGAACGCATCCGCGCCCGGCGCGCGCAGAACCGCGGCGCCGCCGGTGCCGCAGGGGCCGCGGGT
>DUOR01000224.1 GCA_012838715.1 Actinomycetales bacterium | reverse complement strand
GACCTCGGCCACCACGACCGCCACCGTGCCCGCGACCTCGGCCACCTCAGGCTCGTCCGCGCCCACTTCGGCCACCGCCGGCTCGTCCTCCTCCACTTCGTCCACTTCCACCACCGCCGAACCGGCCGACTCCGCCGATTCGGCGGTCGCGGACGACCCGGAAACGGAGGTCATTCCGGTTGTGGAAGGGACGTCGTCGGAAAGCACGATGGAAAACAACGACCCCGCGGGCGAAGCGTCTGGCGGCGCGCCGGGCGACGCCGCCTACGCTGACGATGCCGCTGACGATGCCGCCGACGATGCCGCCGACGATGACGCCGACGCTGCCGGCGACGACGCCGCTGCCGACATTGCCGACGATATCCCGCCCTCCGACGGACCGAACGCGACCCGCTAATCACACCAGCCCCAAATTTCTGCGGGGGCATCGATTTTGAAGGATGGGCCAGGGTGGTGACCTGGGGTTTTGTGGACGCGCAGCCTTCAAAAACAACGCCCCCACAGAAATTTGGGGCACAAGTTACGGGAGGGATCTGCGAGGCATGGGGTAAACGGTCCGGTGCCCGCGCCCCGCGCCCCGCACCGCACCGCCTCCACGACCCGTGTCGGGCCATCCACGCGCCGCCCACGCCACCCGAATGAAAGCAACCCCGGCCGAATGAGAGCAACCCCGGCCGAACGCAAGCAATCTTCAAGCGAACGCAAGCAATCGCCACCCGAACGAAAGCAACCCCGGCCGAGAGCGAGCAACCCCGGGCGAACGCACCCCCGGAAAAACGAAAACAGCCGCCGACTTTCAGTGAAAGTCAGCGGCTGTTTCCCTGTGGTCGGGGTAGCGGGATTTGAACCCACGGCCTCTTCGTCCCGAACGAAGCGCGCTACCAAGCTGCGCCATACCCCGGTTGTTTCCAGCGGTGCTCCGCTGCAACGTTGATTACTGTAGACCGGGCCGATCCGAAAAGGCAAAACGGCAGTTGGGCCGGGGTATCCGAGCTGCGTTTACGGTGCTGGCGAACCCCGCCGCGGAGCGGTCAGTCGTCGCGGGCGACGACCTCCACCAGCGTCGCGGACGGCGGGCAGAACAGGCGGACGGGCGCGTACGGTGACGTGCCCAGCCCGTTGGACACGTGCAGCCACATGCGTTCCGTCCACCGCGACAGGCCGGAGGCGCGGGCGCGGTCGATGCCGCAGTTGGTCACCAGCGCGCGCTGGCCGGGCAGGCACACCTGGCCGCCGTGGGTGTGGCCGGACATGACCAGGTCGTAGCCGTCGTTGGCGAAGCGGTCGAGGATGTGCGGTTCGGGGGAGTGGGACAGGCCGATGGCCAGGTCGGCGTCGGTGTTGGGCGGTCCGGCGATGGCGTCGTAGTCGTCGTAGGCGTGGTGCGGGTCGTCGACGCCGGAGATGGCCAGGCGGAACCCGTCGATCTCGAATTCGAGCCGCCGGTGGGTGGCGTCGCGCCAGCCGTGCTCGACGAACGCGGCCCGCATCCCTTGCCACGGAAGCTTTTCGGCGGACGGCTTCCGCTTGCGGCCGAGCACGTAGACGAAGGGGTTGAGCGGCTTCGGCCCGAAGTAGTCGTTGGTGCCGAACACGAACACGCCGGGCCGCGACAGCAGCGGTCCGAGCGCCCGCAGGACGGACGGGACGGCGTCGCGGTGGCCGAGGTTGTCGCCGGTGTTGACCACCAGGTCCGGCTCGAGGGCGTCGAGTTCCCGCACCCAGCGCTGCTTCTTCCGCTGGCCGGGGGTCATGTGCAGGTCGGAGACGTGCAGAATCCGCAGCGGCCGGTGCCCCCGCGGCAGCACGGGCACGGTCACGCGGCGCAGCCGGAAGGACTTCAGCTCAATCTGGTTGGCGTACAGGAACGTCGCCGCGCCGGCGAGGCCGAGCCCGCCGACGACGCCGGCGGTCGCGCGCAGTGCGCGGCTCAGTGGGCCG
>DUOR01000223.1 GCA_012838715.1 Actinomycetales bacterium | reverse complement strand
CGGCGCCGTCGCGGGGACGGCACTCGGCGCGGTTCCTGGCGGCTCGCCCCGAAGGGCTGACCGGGAGGCGTTCTTAACCCTGGCGGGCCTTGAAGCGCGGCTCCTTCTTGTTGATCACGTAAACCTTGCCACGACGGCGCACGACCTGGGCGCCCGGCTTGTTCTTCAGCGACCGAAGGGACTTGCGGACCTTCATTCGGGCGCTCCTTTCTTCTAGGCTCCATTGGGCTGGTGGTGGGCCGCACCGCGCCTCGACGCGGGCGGACCCGGCGTCGGGCACATCAGCCCGGTGGCCCCGATGAACGGTGCCACGACACGAACGGCCATGTTACCCAACGCGCCCCCAATCACCAAAAACCCGTCGTCGCGACTTCACCGCGCCATCATCCCGCCGGTGCCCCGCGACGGCGGCTCGCGACGGCGGCGGTGGCCTGCGGCCCTCGGCTAGCCTGGGCGCATGACGCTTCCGACGGAGGGCCTGCGCGCCCGCATCATCGCCGAGCTCGACGTGCGGCCGGACATCGACCCGGCCGGAGAGATCGAGGAACGCATCTCTTTCCTGGCCGAGTACCTCGCTTCCGCCCGCGCGAAGGGTTTCGTGCTGGGCATTTCCGGTGGGCAGGACTCCACGTTGGCGGGGCGGCTCGCGCAGCTCGCCGCGGAGCGGGTGCGTGCCGACGGCGGTGAGGCGGCGTTCATCGCCGTCCGCCTGCCCCACGGCGTGCAGGCCGACGAGGACGACGCCCAGGTGGCGCTCGATTTCATCCGGCCCGACGAGTCCCTCACCGTCAACGTCGAACCGGCGACGACCGCGATGGCCGGGGCGATATCCGAGGCGATGGGCGTCGGCACGCTCGGTGACTTCAACAAGGGCAACGTGAAGGCGCGCCAGCGGATGATCGCCCAGTACGCGATTGCCGGCGAGCGGGGCCTGCTGGTGGTGGGCACCGACCATGCGGCGGAGTCGGTGACGGGCTTCTACACCAAGCACGGCGACGGGGGCGTGGACCTGCACCCGCTGGCGGGACTGACCAAGCGGCAGGGCGCCCGGCTGCTCGAGTACCTCGGCGCCCCGGATGCGACGTGGACGAAGGTGCCCACCGCCGATCTCGAGGAGGATCGCCCCGCCCTGCCGGATGAGGAGGCGCTCGGCGTGACGTACACCGCCATCGACGATTACCTCGAGGGCCGCGACGTCTCCCCCGCCGACGCGGAACGCATCGAGCACCTGTGGCGGGTCAGCCGCCACAAGCGGGCCACTCCCCCGGGACCCGCCGACGACTGGTGGCGCGAACGCGTGTAAACCGCCGCTACGGCGTGAAGGCGACCGCGCCGGCGTGCCAGACCTCGTCGACGTCGACGCCCTGATCCTGCACCAGCTCCGCCGACACCAGGCCGTGCGCGAAGGCCCACATGGCCTTGCCGCGCGTGGGGTCGCCGGCGACCGTGGTGAACGGCGCCAGCAGCCACTGGACCAGCTCCGACGGGTCGGCGAAGTTCACCTCGCGCGACCGGCTAAGCAGGTGGTAGGCGTGGGGGTCGTTCAACACCGTCTTCCGGTACGCCGCCAGCAGCGAATCCGCCGAAGGGTCTTCCGCGATGGCGGTGTGCAGGGCGTCGCCGAGGGCGTGGAGCATCTCGTCGAGAAGCAACCGGTACAGCTCATCCTTGCCGCTGATGTGCTTGTACAGCGACGGCGCCTTCACGTCGAGGCGCGAGGCGAGCCGGCGCATGCTCACGTTGCGCCACCCGGATTCGCGCATGAGCGCGCGCGCCTCGTCGAGGATATGTCGGACCCGCTGCGATTCCAGGGCCGACGACCGCGGGACGGGTGCGTCACCCATGTTCGGAGTTAAGCTGCTCACAATTCGGCAGGGTACGTCGCAATGCCGCGCCGCGCCCCCGGTTTGAGCCGAAAACCCCTGGAAAACCCAGGGAACGCTCAGGTACGGCGCCGCCCCTCCCCCGAAGGCGAAAAACGGCCACCGGATTAACGGTGGCCGTCAACGTGTCGGCGGGCAGGGTGCTAGTAGCGCTCCGGCTCGTCGCCCAGCTGGAACTTGCGGCCCGAAATGTCGGACGGGGTGACCTCGACGTAGTTGTACTTCAGCGTCGGCAGCCACGGCTTCAGCGGCAGCTGGTCGGCCTCGCGGATTTCCTCGTTGGACTTCAGCGCACGGGCGTTGCCCTTGACGATGACGGACCAGGCGGTGCCGCCGGCCTCATCGACGTTGTCCGCCTCGAACAGCACGTCGTCGTTGAGCGAGAGGCTGAACAGCTTCGACCCCTCGGCGGTGCGGAAGAAAATCTTCCCCTCGTGGACGGTGTAGTTCAGCGGGAAGAGGTCCATGTCGTCCTTGCGGCGCACGACCAGACGACCGAAGGTCTTGGTGGCCAGCAGCTCCAGGGACTCCTCGTCGTTGAGGCGCTGGATAACGTCGTTGTTTTCGCTCATGCGAACCATTCTTGCACCAATGATCTTTTTCCGCATTTGCCGATGAATCGTGCTTAACGACGACAGTGGCGCAGGTCACGGGCCACGCGGGCGAATTCATGGGCCCACTTTTCCACGCATTCCAGATGGCGATTATATTCACGGCGAAACCACTGGGTACGGGCGGGTTGTTTTGGGACCCCGCGCCCGGCCGCCCGAACCCGCCGACGGGAACCGGGGCGACCAACATCACCCCGACATCACCCCGGAAGCACCCCGGAAGCACCCATGCGGCCGACCCCGCCGGCGCCGACCAATACCATCGCGGTGCCGCCCACGTGGCCAACCGGCGGGAGCCCCACCGGGGAACGCGAAAAGCGGGGCCGCACCCGGTTTCCCGGATGCGGCCCCGCCGTCGAAGTGGAGCTAAGGGGACTCGAACCCCTGACCCCCACACTGCCAGTGTGGTGCGCTACCAGCTGCGCCATAGCCCCGTATTGAATTGCACTGCATCGAAGACCCCGGTCGCAACCGGCGTTCTTCACCGCGGTGGACCGCGGTCACGGAAGAACGGTGAACCGTTTTCCAGTGGAGCTAAGGGGACTCGAACCCCTGACCCCCACACTGCCAGTGTGGTGCGCTACCAGCTGCGCCATAGCCCCGGGAATCTTTCCGCGCCCATGCCTTCCGGCCCGTGCGCTTCGGACTCCCTGTAAATTACACGGCCACCCGGAGATTCCCCAAATCCCCAGGTGGCCGTCGCATCCCCCGCGGTCCGCGGAGGACTCCGAACTAGGCCCTGCCGGCTTCGAGCGCGGCGTTGACCCACTCGCCCAGGCCGCCCTGCTGGACGTTCTGCAGGACGTCGTTGCCGTCGACGATGACGTGCGGCGAGGAGATGGAACCGATGATTCCGTTCAGTCGCTCGCCGTTGGCGGTGCCCGACTCCTTGGCGCCGGAAAGATCCAGGCCGTTGCGGACGTCGTCGACGAGGTCGGACGGCGCGTCCATCATGTCGAGGCGCTCCGCGAGCTGCTCGGAGTCCCACGAGGCCGCCTGGTTGATGTCCTCCATCATCATGGTGTGGACGTTCCAGAAGAGGCGCGCGTCACCGGTCTCGGCGATGCGCTCCATGAGGGCGAGGGTCTTCGTCGAGTGGCCCTCGCTGCCGCGGTCCATGAAGTTGAGGGTGTGGTACTCGACGATGATGTCGCCGTTGTTCAGCGCCTCGAGCTGGTCGGCGTGCCCCTCCGTGGCCATGGTGCCGCAGTGCGGGCACGAGTAGTCCTCGTAGACCTCGGCGACCACGGCGTCGTCGCCGGCGTCGTCGGAGGCGAGGCGGATGACGCTGCCCTCGGTCTCGATGGAGAAGGCGACGTCCTCGTCGGGAAGCCCCTCGATCGGCTGGTTGCGCCCCATGTACAGGACGACGCCGATGACGACGGCGACGATGGCGATGAGGGCGATGATGCCGACGATGAAGCCGGAGCCCTTCTCATTCGGATTCTTGATTTTCTGGCTCACGGCTCACACGATAGCGGGCACGGTCGAACGGGTCACCCCGTCACGTGCCATTTCGCGCAGTGGTGCTGGACACGTCAACCACTGGGTGCCCCCGTGTCAGGGCCGCACCGCGAACCGTTCGAACGGCCGCCATGCGGTCCATGCCGCCATCGCCAGGAAAAGGATGTCGCGGCCGATCGACGTGAGGTAGGTCGCGGGCCCCGCGTCGGCGTCGTACCCGCCGCCGCCGAAGCACCCGCAGTCGATGCTCAGCCCCCGCGCCCAGGCGGAGGCGACGCCGGCGATGAACCCGATCAGGATGATCGCCGACGCCACCGCCGCCACGCGCAGGAACACGCCGAACAGCAGCATCAGGCCCAGGACCAGCTCCAGTGCGGGCAGTGCGACGGCGAGCGGATCGATCACCCCGTCGGGCAGCAGTTCGTAGGCGGCGATGGCCTGGCGGCTGTCGAGCGGGTTGAGCAGTTTCACCGTCCCGGACCACAGCCACACGGCCGCGAGACCGAACCGGGCGATGAAACCGATTGCGTTGAGCATCCTCGCGTCGACCCGCTTCCCTGCCGTGCCCGCTCCGTCCTTCCCGCCGTTCCCCTACGTGCCCAGGACCGCGGAGACGACGTCCTGCGCCTCGGCCTGGACCTGCTTGAGGTGGTCTTCGCCCTTGAAGGATTCGGCGTAAATCTTGTACTTGTCCTCGGTGCCGGAGGGGCGGGCGGCGAACCAGGCGTTTTCGGTGGTGACCTTCAGTCCGCCGATGGCGGCGCCGTTGCCGGGGGCCGTCGTCAGCTTGGCGGTGATGGCCTCGCCGGCGAGGGTGTCGGCGGTGACCTGTTCCGGGGAGAGCTTCTTCAGGATGGCCTTCTGCTCGCGGTTGGCGTCGGCGTCGGTGCGGGCGTAGGCGGGGGCGCCGAACTTGCCGGCCAGCTCGGCGTAGCGCTGCGAAGGCGTCTTGCCGGTCACCGCGGTGATTTCGGCGGCCAGCAGGTCGAGGATGAGGCCGTCCTTGTCGGTGGACCAGACGGTGCCGTCGTGGCGCAGGAAGGAGGCGCCGGCGGATTCCTCGCCGCCGAAGCCGACGGAGCCGTCCATCAGGCCGGGGACGAACCACTTGAAGCCGACGGGCACCTCGATGAGGGTGCGGCCGAGGTCGGCGACGACGCGGTCGATCATGGAGGAGGACACGAGCGTCTTGCCGACGGCGGTGTCCGCGCCCCAGCCGGGGCGGTTGGCGAAGAGGTAGTCGATGGCGACGGCGAGGTAGTGGTTCGGGTTCATCAGGCCCGCGTCGGGGGTGACGATGCCGTGGCGGTCGGCGTCGGCGTCGTTGCCGGTGGAGACGTCGAACTTGTCGCGGTTGCCGATGAGCGACGCCATGGCGTTGGGGCTCGAGCAGTCCATGCGGATCTTGCCGTCGGTGTCGAGGGTCATGAAGCGCCAGGTGGCGTCGACCAGCGGATTCACGACGGTGAGGTCGAGGTTGTGGGTGTCGGCGATGGCGCCCCAGTAGTCGACGGAGGCGCCGCCCATCGGGTCGGCGCCGATGCGCACGCCGGCGTCGCGGATGGCGTCGAGGTTGATGACGTTGCCGAGGTCGCCGACGTAGTTGTTCAGGTAGTCGTGCTTGACGACGAGGTCGCCGGCCTTCTCGACGGACTGGCGCTTGACGCCGTCGAGGCCCTTGGCCAGGTAGTCGTTGGCGCGGGCGGCGATCCAGTCGGTGGCGTCGGCGTCGGCGGGGCCGCCGGTGGGCGGGTTGTACTTGAAGCCGCCGTCGCGGGGCGGGTTGTGCGAGGGGGTGACGACGATGCCGTCGGCGCGGCGCTTGTCGGAGCCGTTGGGGCCGCCGTCGAGGTCGCGGTTGTGGGTGAGGATGGCGTGGGAGACGGCGGGCGTCGGGGTGTAGCGGCCCTTGTCGTCGACCATGACGGTGATGCCGTTGGCGGTGAGGACCTCGAGCGCGGAGACCATGGCGGGCTCGGACAGGCCGTGGGTGTCGCGGCCGATGTACAGCGGGCCCTCGATGCCCTGGCCGGCGCGGTAGTCCACGATGGCCTGGGTGGTCGCGTGGATGTGGTCCTCGTTGAAGGCGTTGTCGAGCGAGGATCCGCGGTGGCCGGAGGTGCCGAAGGTGACGGCGTGGTCCGGGTTCCCGGGCTCCGGGTGGCGGGTGTAGTACGCCGTCACCAGCTCGGCGACGTCGATGAGATCCTGGGGCTGGGCCTGCTGTCCGGCGCGCTCGTGGGCCATGGGGTCGTCCTCCTGCTGTCGTGCCGCCGGCGGGTCCGTCCGGGCCGTCGGGGCATGGAACCGTTTCCCCTCCAGTGTTCCCGTTTTCACGGTGTCCCGCAGGGCGTGAGTGGGCATCCGGGGGCGGCTGCCGCCGGGTGGGGGCGGGGTATTGTCCGGTGCGTGACGGTTGATGAAGGAGTGTCGCGCCACCGCCCGGATTCCGTGGCCGCGGCCTACGCGCTCGTCGCCGCGGGTTCGGCGGCGGGGGCGGTGGCCCGGGTGGTCATCGGTTCGCTTTCCGACGGTTCCGGCCCGGCGTCCGTGCTGGCGGTGAACGTCCTGGGCTGCCTGGTGTTCGGCTTCGCGGGCCCCGTGTTCGCGGGGAACGCCCGGTTGGCCGGATGGTGGCCGTTGGTCGGGCCGGGGTTCCTGGGTGGTTTCACCACGTTCTCGGCGTTCCTGGTGCTGCTGGACGGGCTGGCCCCCGCGTCGGCCGCGGTGTTCGCCGCGGCGACCCTCGTGGGCTGCCCGGTCGCCGCGTGGGCGGGCCGGATGGTGGCGGAGCGGTCGTCGGCACGCGGGGAGGGGTTGCGGTGACGGCGGCGGGGATCGCGCTCGCGGCGATCGGCGCGGCGCTGGGCGGCATGGCCCGCTACGCGCTGTGGCGCTGGGCGACGGTGGTGGCGTGCCGGCCGGTGCTGGGGACGTTCCTGGCGAATGTCGCGGCGTCGGGTGTGGCCGGATGGGCATTCGCGATGTGGTCGTCGGATCCGGGGTCCGTGTGGGGCGTCGCCGTCGGCGCGGGATTCGCCGGCGCGCTGTCGACCTGGTCGACGCTGGCCGGGGAAATCGTGGACTTCGCCCGCGAGAAATCCTGGTGGGCAATCGGTTACCCGCTGGCGACCGTCGCCGCGGGCGCCACCGCCGCGGGGTTGTTCCTGTAGTTCGCGCCGAAATCGGCGGGACTGCGCCCGGTGCGCGGGGCGGGCGCGTAACCTCACCGCCCATGAAAGAATTCTTCGAGGAGCTGGACTCCTTCGTCTGGAGCATTTACCTGCTGATCCCGCTGCTGCTGGGAACCGGCCTGTGGCTCACCATCCGCCTGGGCTTCCTGCAGCTGCGCAAGCTGTCCCCGGCCATGCGCCTCGGGCTCGTCGAGCGCGCCGACGACGGCGGCGAAGGCGACATCTCCCAGTACCAGGCGCTGTCGACGGCGCTGGCCGCGACGGTGGGCGTCGGCAACATCGTCGGCGTCGCCACCGCCCTCGGCCTCGGCGGCCCGGGCGCCCTGTTCTGGATGTGGGTGACCGGCCTGGTCGGCATGGCGTCGAAGTACTCGGAGGCGTTCCTCGGCGTGCGCTTCCGCACCGTCGACGACGCCGGCGAGCAGTCCGGCGGCCCGCAGTACTACCTGAAGAAGGCCATCCCCAACACCTTCGGCAAGATCCTGGCCTATACCTTCGCCATCTTCGCGGCGCTGGCCGCGTTCGGCATCGGCAACCTGACCCAGGGCAACGCCGTCGCCGGCAACCTGGAGTCGACCTTCAGCATCGACCCGCGCATCACCGGCATCGTCATGGTGCTGCTGGTCGGCGCGGTGCTCATCGGCGGCATCAAGGCCATCGGCAAGTTCACCGCCGCTTTCGTGCCGATGATGATCATCGTCTACATCGCCGCGTCCCTCTTCGTGCTGATCACCAACATCGCCGACGTGCCGGCCGCGTTCGCCCTCATCTTCACCGACGCCTTCACCGGCACCTCGGCCGTCGGCGGCTTCGCCGGCGCGGGCATCATCCTCGCCATCCAGATGGGCGTGGCCCGCGGCCTGTTCTCCAACGAGTCCGGCATGGGCTCCGGCGGCATCGCCGCGGCCGCCGCGAAGACCACCCACCCGGTGCGCCAGGGCCTGGTGTCCATGACGCAGACCTTCATCGACACGCTCATCGTCGTGTCCTTCACCGGCCTGGTCATCATCACCACCGGCACGTGGGAGGAAGGTTCCGACGACGCCGTCGCCATGACCGCCCACGCCTTCCAGGCCGGTCTGCCCGGCGAGTGGGGCGCCGCCGTGGTGGCCCTGTCCATCGTGTTCTTCGCGTTCTCCACCATGCTCGGCTGGTCCTACTACGGCGAGCGCGCCTTCGAGTCGCTGGTCGGCCGCCGCGGCACCGTCCCCTACCGCGTCCTGTTCACCCTGGTCGTGTACCTGGGCGCGGTGACGGAGCTGGAGACCGTGTGGGCCCTGGCCTCCGCGCTCAACGGCCTGATGGCGCTGCCGAACCTGATCGGCCTCATCATCCTGTCGGGCCTCATCGCCCGCGAGACCAAGGCGTACCTCGATTTCGACCCGCAGCTGCGCGCCACCGCGAAGCAGGTCGCCGAGTGGGAGCGGATGCGCCCATACCCAACGAAGGTCGGCGGGTAGCACGCTTTCCGACGCCCCGCGGCCCCCGCATTTCCCGGTTACCCTGGTTTACGGCCAGGTTTCCCGCGGGAACAGGGGCCGGGCCCCGCGACGTCACGGGGCCGCGCCATCCCGGGGGGGGACACGTCGAGAACGATGGATGGACAACGCGAATGACCGACGCACCGCATGCCCTCGCCGCCGCCGCGGCGCTGGCGGCGACAGACAGTTCGACCGGGGGGTTGACGTCCGGGGAGGCCGCTGAGCGGCTGGCCCGGCACGGGCGCAACGCCCTGCCGGAACCCGAGCGCGACGGGCCGCTGAAGCGGCTGCTGTCGCACTTAATGGACCCGCTGATTTACGTGCTGCTGGCGGCGGCGGTCATCACCGCCCTCATGCAGCACTGGATCGACACCGCGGTGATTCTGCTGGTGGTGGTCATCAACGCCCTCATCGGTTTCGTCCAGGAGGGCCAGGCCGAGAAGGCGCTCGAGGGCCTCCGCAAGATGCTCACCTCCGACGCGGACGTGTTCCGCGACGGCCGCCCCGCCACGGTGCCCGCCGACGAGCTCGTGCCCGGCGACGTCGTGCGCCTCTCCGCCGGCGACAAGATCCCCGCGGACGTGCGCCTGCTCCACGTCTCGGATCTCCGGGTCGACGAATCCCCGCTGACCGGCGAATCGGAGCCCGTCGAAAAGCAGACCGATCCCGTGGCGGACGACGCCGGCGTCGGCGACCGCACGTCGATGGGGTTCTCCGGCACGCTCGTCGTCGCGGGCACCGGCACCGGCGTGGTCACCGGAACGGGGCGCGAAACGGAAATCGGGCGCATCGACCAGATGCTCGGCGACGTCGAGACGCTGGAGACGCCGCTGACGAAGCAGATGGCGGTGTTCGGCAAGCAGCTGACCCTGTTCATCGTCGGCCTGGCGGTGCTGCTCATCGTCGTGTCGCTGTTCGTGCACGGCGCGGACCTCGCCGACGTCGGCCTGCAGGCGATCAGTTTCGCCGTCGCCGCCATCCCCGAGGGGCTGCCCGCCGTCATGGCCATCGCCCTGGCCCGCGGCGTGCAGATCATGGCCCGCCGCAACGCCATCACCCGCCGCCTCAACGCGGTGGAGACCCTCGGCTCGGTGTCCGTCATCTGCACCGACAAAACCGGCACGCTGACCAAGAACGAGATGACCGTGCGGCAGGCCGTCATCGCCGCCGGCCCCGTCGGCGTCTCCGGCACCGGCTACTCCCCCGACGGGCAGATCACCGGCGCCGCGGCCGAGGACCCCGCCACCCGCATGCTCGCCGCCATCGCCGACCGCGCCAACGAGTCCAGCGTCCGCCGCAACGACGACGGCCACTGGACCCTCGTCGGCGAACCCACCGACGGCGCCCTCCGCGTCTTCGCACTCAAGGCCGGGCACGAATCCCGGGCCAGCGACCGCGTCGACGACGTCCCCTTCAACTCCACCAACAAGTGGATGGCGGTCCTCGACGAGGTCGATCCGCCGCTGCCCGTGCCGCCCGCGCCGGTCGTGCTCGGCGATGGCGGGGAGCCGCTTCCCGACGACACCTCCGGCAGCGTCCTGCTGAAGGGTGCGCCGGACCGGTTGCTCGACCTGTGCGCCCACGAAATGGGCCCCGGCGGCGAAATGCGCGACCTCGACCGGCACTTCTGGGAATCGGAGATCGACCGGCTCTCCGCCGAAGGGCTCCGCGTGCTGGCCGGTGCGATGCGCCAGGCCGGCCCGTCGGAAAGCGACGGCGACCTCAGCGAGGACGACGTCGGGCTCGGCGAGTTCATCTTCGTGGGCCTGTACGGCATCATCGACCCGCCGCGGCCCGAGGCCATCGAGGCCGTCGCCGAATGCCGCGCCGCCGGCATCCGCGTGAAGATGATCACCGGCGACCACGCCGGCACCGCCTCCGCCATCGCCGCCGAAATGGGCGTCGGCGACGTCGGGCCCGACGGCTCCGTCCCCGCCATCACCGGCGCCGAACTGGAGCTGATGGACGACGGGGAGCTCGCCGACGCGGCGCAGCGCTACGACGTCTTCGCCCGCACCTCCCCCGAGCACAAGCTCCGCCTGGTCACGGCACTGCAGTCCCGCCGCGAGGTCGTGTCCATGACCGGCGACGGCGTCAACGACGCCCCCGCCCTCAAACGCGCCGACGTCGGCGTCGCCATGGGCGTCAAGGGCACCGAGGCGACGAAGGAGGCCGCCGACATCGTCCTGGCGGACGACAACTTCTCCTCCATCGCCCACGCCGTCCGCGAGGGCCGCGCCATCTACGACAACCTGCGCAAGACCATCATGTACATGCTGCCCACCAACGGCGGCGAGGCGCTGGTCATGTTCGTGGCGGTCGTCGCGAACCTGACCCTGCCGCTGACGCCGCTGCAGATCCTGTGGGTCAACATGGTGTGTGCCGTGACCCTGGGCATCGCGCTGGCCTTCGAGGACCCCGAACCCGACGTCATGGACCGGCCGCCGCGCGCCTTGGGCGGCTCCCTCATCGACCGCGTCGCCGGCATCCGCATCCTGCTGGTGTCGCTGCTGCTCGGCGGGTTGGCCATGGGCCTGTTCTACTTCGAACTGGATCTGGGCGTACCCGTCGACGTCGCCCGCACGTTGACCGTGAACATGCTGGTCATCGGCCAGATCTGGTACCTGTTCAACACCCGCCACCTGCGCAAGCACAGCTTCCGCACCGACCTGTTCACCACCAACGGGGTGTCCTGGGCGGCCGTCGCCGTGCTGATGGTGCTGCAGCTGCTGTTCACCTACGCGCCGTTCATGCACGTCGCCTTCGACTCCGCGCCGCTGGAACTGCGGCACTGGGGCCTCATCATGGCACTCGGCGCGGCCCTGTTCCTCGTCATCGAGGGGGAAAAGGCCATCACGAACCGGGCCGAGGCCAACGCGGGCCGTTAGCTGCAGGTCGGCGCGGCGGCCGGGTCCTGCCAACGCGGGCCGTTAGCTGCAGGTCGGCGCGGCGGCCGGGTCCTCCAGGGCCTCGACGGCGTCGTCAAGCGTTTCCACGCGGATGAGCGGCATGTCGCCCGCCTCCGCGGTGAGCGCCTCCGCGCAGTTGTCGGCGGGCACGAGGAACATGTCGGCGCCGCCCTCGCGGGCCGCCGAAATCTTGTGGGTGATGCCGCCGATGGCGCCGACGGCGCCGCTGCCGTCGATGGACCCGGTGCCCGCGATGTGGCGGCCCTCGGTGAGGTCGCCCGGGCTGAGCTTGTCGATGACCGCCAGCGACAGAATCAGTCCCGCCGACGGTCCGCCGATGCCCGACACGTTGTACTCGACGTTGACGTCGCCCGCCGGCTGCGCCGACATGCCGATGCCAAGGAACGCCGTGCCCGCGTCGTCCGGGTGCTCCCCCAGCTCCACCGCGACGGACTCCTCCTCGCCGTCGCGGACGACGTCCATGGTGACGCGCTCGCCCGGGGGACGCTCCGACACGAGGCGCTGCAACGTTTCCGGCCGATCGATGGCCTGCCCGTTGAATGAACGGAGGACATCGCCCTCCTCCAGCACGCCCGCCGCGGCGGCGTCCTCGGTGATCATCGCGACCGCCACCTCGATGGGCAGACCCAGCTGCGACAGGGCGGCGGCGGTGGCGTTGGCCTCCGAATCCGTGAACATCAGCGCGTTGCGCTCCTGGACCTCGTCCTGCGAAACACCCGGCGGGAACACCGACTCGATGGGCACGATCACCTGATCCGGGTCCGCCCACATGCCCATCACCTGCAGCAGCGACAGATTGTGGGAGATGGCCACCGTCGTCATGTCCAACCGGCCCTCCGACGGATCCGGGTCACCGCCGCTGACCTCCACCGCCGTCTCCCCCTCGACTTCGCCGAGCACGTCGAACAGGGGGCCGGGGCCCTCGGAGGCGAAGGGCACGGTGACGGCGGGCGTCGACATGACGGCGGCGAGCGCGACAATCGGCAGCGCGCCGACAATCAGGGTGCGGGTACGGCGGTTCACGGTAGCCAACCCTACCGCCCGCCCCTGATCGCCTTCGGCGACGACGGCGGATTAGCGCCGCCGGGGTGGTGATCCGGGCCGGGGCCACCGGTACGGTTGGGGGCATGAGCAGCAAGGGATTCGGTTTTTCGCCCGACGACGATGACGACGACCAGGACGGCCGCCGCGACAACGGGTCCGGCGGGAACGGCGGATCGGGTTCCGGCGGCCCCGGTGGCCCCGGGGGCCAGAACCCCTTCGGCGACTTCGGGATCTTCGGGTTCCCGTTGGGCGGCTTCGGTTTCGGGGCGCCCGGCCAGGGTGGCCAGGGCGACCCCGGCAACCAGGGTGGTCCCGGCGGCCCCGGTGGCCCCGGCGGTGACGGCATGCCGAACCTGGGCGACATCCTCTCCCAGTTCGGCCAGATGCTCTCCGGCATGGGCCAGCAGATGGACGCGCCCGGCGGCGGCCCGGTCAACCATTCGGTGACCGAGCGGGTCGCCCGCCAGCGCATCGGCCAGGTCGCCCCGGTCCGCGACGCTGAGCGCGACGCCCTCGGCGACGCCCTGCGCCTGGCGGAACTGTGGCTCGACGAGGCCACCGCCCTGCCCGCCGGCACAAACCGCGCCGAGGGCTGGAACTCCCTGCAGTGGCTCGAGCACACCTTGCCGACGTGGCAGCGCCTGGTCGACCCCGTCGCCGACCGCCTCGCCGACGCCTCGCTCGAGGGCATGCCGGAGCAGGCCCGCGAGATGATGGGCCCGATGGTGGGCATGCTGTCGCAGATGAACTCCATGAACTTCGGCGTGCAGCTCGGCGGCGCCCTGGCCGACCTGGCCAAGAACGCGCTGACCGGCTCCGACCTGGGGCTGCCGCTGCACGCGACCGGCGCGGCGGTGCTGCTGCCCCGCCACCTCACCGCCTTCGCCGAGGAGCTGGAGCTCCCCGCCCGCGACGCGTTCGTGTACGCCGCCGCCCGCGAGGCCGCCCACCAGCGCCTGTTCGACCGGGTGCCGTGGCTGGCCGAGCGCATGATTTCCTCGGTCGAGGAGTACGCGGCGGGCCTCATCATGGATTACTCCAACGTGGAGGAGGCCGCCCGCGACCTCGACGTCGAGTCCATGCAGGACCCGGCGAAGATGCAGGAGGCGATGGCCGCCTTCCAGAACATGGATCTGTCGCCGAAGATCACCTCCTCCAACCAGCACGCCCGGGCCCGCCTGGAGACGCTGCTGGCCCTGGTCGAGGGGTGGGTCGACGTGGTGGTCGAGGATGCCCTGGGCGATCGTCTGCCCGGCGCCGGCCAGCTGGACGAGGCGTGGCGCCGTCGCCGCCTGACCTCCGGCGCCGCCCAGGCGCTGGAGAAGGCCACCGGCATCGACCTCGCCGCCCCGAACGTCCGTGAGGCCGCCGAGCTGTGGCGCCGCCTGACCACGGCCGTCGACGTGGATCGCCGCGACCGCGTGTGGGATCACCCCGACTTCCTGCCGGTGGCGGAGGACATCGAGAACCCGGCCGCGTTCATCGACGGCGTCATCGGCGGCGGCGACTCCGACGACTTCGACCCCATCGCCGAGCTGGAGGATCAGCTGCGCCGCGAAGCCGAGGAAGGCGACCTGCGCGAGCGCCCCGACGACGAATCCGGCGACGAGAAGAAGGAAGACGGCGACGACGGGGACAAGTAGCCGCTAGCCGCCAGCTAGGACTGCACGCCCCAGCGCTGGTACGCCTCCAGATAGCCCCGCGCCCGTTCGTGGTGCGGGGCTTTTTGGGCCCATTCCCAGAATTCGTCGGAGTGCCCGTCCTCGATGAAGGTGTGGACGAGCTCGTGGACGATGACGTCGTCGAGGACGTATTCCGGCACGTCGGCAAGCCGGTGCGAGACGCGAATGCGGGCGGCGCCGTCCTTGCCGGCGGTGACCGACGCCCAGCGGCGGGTCATGTTGCGCACCCATTTGATGGACCCGTAGTTCGGCCGCCCGTCGAGGACGGTGCGGGCGAGGCGGCGGGCACGGGCCTCCAGGGCCGAATTGTCCAGGTTGTTGCCCACTTTCGCGCGCACGCGGTCGACCATCTCGAGCACCTGGCGGCGCTCTTCGGCGGGCGGGAGGTCGTCGGGGATCATCACCACGACGCGGCTGCCTTCGGCTCGGGCGGAGACGGTGCGGCGCCGGCGTCGGGAACGGCGGACCTCGACGTCCGGCCCGTAATCGGGTCGTTCACGGTCCATGTCCCCAGCGTAGACGGGTTGCCGCGCTGCGTGGCGGGGCTTGCCGTGGTTCAGTGTCGGCATGGGGGAAACGATCGGGGGATCGGTGGCGGCCGCGGGCGCGCCGGTG
>DUOR01000222.1 GCA_012838715.1 Actinomycetales bacterium | reverse complement strand
TGTACGACATCTCCGACGACGTCTCCTGGGCCGAGGGCCGCAAGGGCGCGGTCACCGGGCACCTCGACGTCCGCGACCCCGACGAATGGCGCGAGGCGCTGCGTTCTTTCGCCGAAGTCGCCGGGGGTCGCATCGACGTGATCGTCAACAACGCCGGCGTCCTCTATGGCGGCGCGTTCGAGGACGCGGACACGGACGTCGACGAACGCATCATCGACGTCAACGTCAAGGGCGTCACTTACGGCGCGAAGCTGGGGCTGCCGTACCTGAAGGAGTCGCGCGGCCAGTTGATCAACCTGGCGTCGGCCGCGGCGATCTACGGCACCCCGGACATGGCCACGTACTCCGCGTCGAAGTTCGCGGTACGCGGCCTGACGGAGGCCCTGGATTACGAGTGGCGCCCCCACGGCATCCGCGTCGCCGCCGTCTGGCCACTGTTCGCCGACACCGGGATGCTCGACGGCGTGGCCACCACCGGCACGTCCCGCATGGGCATTCGCCTCACCGCCGACGACGTCGCCACGGCCGTGGTCGACTGCATCGACGCCGGCTACAAGGACGGCGAGCGCCACACCCCCAAGCCCGCCAAGATCCACTACCCCGTCGGCCTGCAGGCCAAGCTGCTGTTCGCCGGCTCGCACATGTCGCCGCCGTTCCTCACCCGCTTCGTCAACGGCAAGCTGACCACGAAGCGCAAGATCGGGTTTTAGGGGGTGGGGCGGCGGGGTTGTCGGGCCCTGCTTTGCGACAGGTTGGCGTTTACGACCAGGGGCCGACGATCTCCTGGATCTGCTGGATGACGCCGGCGAAGAAGCCCTTCGCGAAGCCGGGGTCGGTGAAGATCGAGATGATGATGTCGAGCATGTGAAGGTCCCTTCCGTCGCGCGCGTCCGGTGCGCAGTTGCCACCGAGAAGTAGCACGTGAAACGGATGGAACCCGGGAGGCACGCACGCTCATTCGAACGAGCACGGTGTTGATTCCGGATGCGCGGCGGAATACGTTTGAGTGATGAACGTCACCACGCGGGTTCGTCGCACCACCACGGCATCGACGCTGGCAGTGGCCGCGCTGGTGATCGCGTCATGTACGACGGAGGAGTCGATTCCCGAGTCGTCGCCGAGCAACGGCGAAGGCTCGATCGAGCTGAGCGTGGCCCCCGATCCGGTCACGCTGAACGACTCCGGCACCGCCGAGTACACCGCCGAATGGACGGCCGAAGCCGACGGCGACGGGAACTGCGAGTTCGCGCTCACCGTCAGCGACCCCGGCGAACAGGTCATCCACTCGGTGCCCGTGAGCGGCTGCGAAAGCTCGATGGCCATGACGCTCGTCGACGGTGCCGGAGAGCTCGACGCCGGCGAATACCGCGTTGAACTGGAGCGTGACGGCGAGCGCGCCGAGGCGACGTTCACGCTGGAAAAGTAGGGACGCGAAAAGCGGACCGGGTGCCTCCACCCGGCCCGCTTTCATGTGTCGGCCTCAGTCACGGTGCGGACGGCCGTCGTAAAGCGACGGGCCCTGGCCGCAGCCGCGCGAGCTACTCCTCGTCGCGGGGCTCGCCGGTGATGGCAAGAGACTCGCCATCCTCGGAAACCCGGACCAGCACGCGGTCGCCGTCGCGGACGTCGCCGGCGAGCAGGCGCTTGGCCAGCTCATCGCCGATGGCCTTCTGCACCAGGCGGCGCAGCGGACGGGCGCCGTAGGCCGGGTCGTAACCGCGCTCGGCCAGCCAATCCAGCGCCGCGTCGTCGACGTCGAGCACCAGGCGACGGGCCGACAGGCGGGCCGCCAGCTGCGCGACCTGGATGTCGACGATGCCGCGCAGCTGCTCCTGCGACAGCGCGTCG